>JAZUPV010000096.1:0-13712 GCA_045605365.1 Clostridia bacterium | reverse complement strand
ATAATCGCTGGTGCGATTGTTTGGATATTTAGCATTTTTTAAAAAAATATTATAAAGGATTGTTATGAAAAAGAGCAAAGTATTTTATGTCAACTTAATATACTTTATATGTGCTTGCCTTATTGTTACTTTGTACATTATAGACAATGTTGTAGACTTGTCGTTTATCAATGCTGCAGTATACGACATTATATTTAGTGTTGTGTTGCAAGTTGGCATTATGTTTGTTTTGCCTTTGGTTTTGTATTCTGTTTTTACCAAACAAAAACCTAAACAAACCTTTATGGATTTTAGATATAACAAACTATCAACAAAATCAGTTATATATTGTATAGTTATCGGTATATGCTGCTATTTTCTAAACTTAGCGATAGCTTCATTCTTCTCAAGTATTATACGACTATTTGGCTACGAAACTTTGCCTTCTAACTCTGCCGGTGGAGCAAGTGCCGGTGCGGGCGGGTTGTTGTTAGAACTGTTATTAGTTGCTTTGCTACCTGCCGTGTGCGAAGAAAACTTGCATAGGGGTTTATTGCTTGGCGGATATTCTAAACTAGGCTTAAAAAAGGCAGTTATCTTATCTTCATTGTTGTTTGGATTATTGCACCTTAACGTTAACCAATTTTTCTATGCGACAATACTTGGCTTTTTGATGGCTATGGGGTGTGTTATTTGCAAGAGTATTTATCCTGGTATGATAATACACTTTTTAAACAACGGTCTTAGTATCTATCTAAATTACGCTACCAATAACAAGATTTTTGGTGGTGGCATACTACCTGCTATAGAAAAAATCATCATAGGCGGCGGCACATTTAATGCGTTTATTTCGAGTTTCTTGTTCTTGTCTTGCCTTGTTGGTTTGTTGCTATTATTCTACTATCTATTGCTTAAAGAGATGCGTATCAAAAAAGTTCGACAGTTGTTCAATAGTGCTATGAAGATAGAAACAACCGCCAAAGAAAAAGAACAATTAAAACAAATCGACCCTAATGCTCAGCCTTTTTCTAATACATACATCAACAACTTAGAAATGTTAAATTCTATGTTAAACAAATATAACGGAGTAAAAGATAATAAAAAACAACCAGTCTTTACTCAAGAAGAAAGTTCTTCTAAAAAATTTACCTTAAGCGAACTTATGTTGCTTATAGGTTCGCTTGTGTTAACTATATCAATAACAGTCTTTACATTTATCTGGGGGTTGTTATGATAAAGATAAAAATAGTTAGCGTCGGCAACCTAAAAGAACAATACTTGTCTCTAGCTCAAAACGAATATATAAAAAGACTCGGCAAGTTTTGTAAAATAGAAAATGTAGAGTGTAGTGAATGTAAAATAGAAAACGCCAACTCTACTCAAAGTATACAAAAAGCTCTAAAAACCGAAGCTCAATCTATCTCAAAACATTTGGCAGGCTATATCATAGTGCTTGACGTATTAGGCAAGCAATATGACAGTGTGGAGTTTGCTGATATTATACAAAAAATCTCAAACACAGATAGTCAAATAACTTTTGTTATAGGTAGCTCTCACGGTTTAGACGACAGCATAAAAGCCAAAGCCAATATGCGACTTAGTTTTTCTAAATTTACCTTCCCACACCAACTTATGAGAGTTATTTTGTTGGAACAAATTTACAGAGCAATGTGTATAAATAATAATATAACTTATCACAAGTAGGAGATATTATTATTAACTATCAAGACTTAACAAAACAACTTAATACTTTAAGAAAAACTACCAAATATTTTAGCATAGGCAAAACAGTTCTAGGCAAAGATATTTGGTGTTTTGTTTTAGGGCAAAACCCTACAAAAAAACTTATCATACAAGCATCTATACACGCTAGAGAATATCTAACAACTCTACTCGTTATAGAACAGATAAAACACCTTAAAAATATGTATTTTGACGGCGTTATTTACTTTATACCGCTAGTAAACTGCGACGGCGTAAAATTGGTCTTGGACGGAGAGGGCGGTTTTAAAACTAAAACAAAAAGCTTCTTGTCGACAACAAATAAAGCCAACAATTATCAATTATTCAAAAGCAATATAAACGGTGTCGACCTAAACACCAACTTTGACGCCAACTGGGGTAGTGGCAAGTATAATATTGTCACTCCTAATTATCAAAACTATATAGGCCCTTATCCCCATAGCGAACCAGAAACAAAAGCCCTAGTAGATTTTACTCAAAAAATAAAGCCAGATATGACAATAAGTTATCACTTAAAAGGTGAAGTTATCTATTATGGTTTTTTAGGTCAAGATAAGCAAACTTTATTAAGAGATT
Source organism: Clostridia bacterium (assembly GCA_045605365.1). Lineage (GTDB taxonomy): Bacteria > Bacillota > Clostridia > Christensenellales > UBA1242 > CAKVLS01. Next base: position 11,414 of record JAZUPV010000096.1, on the reverse strand, counting down.
ATAATATAGCAAAAGCCCTATCAAACCTTACCGGTTATCAACCAATATTGACCAAAAATAGTAGTGGTGGGTACAAAGACTATTGTACAACGTATCTTAACATACCGGCTTTTACTATCGAAGTAGGCAGTGACAAATTATCTCACCCTTTGCCACTGACTAGTCTTAAAGATATTATTAACAAAAACTTAGAAGTGCCACTTGTCGCACTTAAACAACTGGAGAAATTATGAACCACTATATGAGTCTAGCATTGTTACAAGCGCAAAAAGCTTTCAAAAAAGACGAAGTACCCGTAGGCGCTGTTATAGTCAAAAATGGCAAAGTTATCGCACAAGCATACAACAAACGAGAAAAAAAGCAAAATGCTCTATACCACGCAGAACTTTTGGCAATAGACAAAGCCTGCAAAAAGCTAAAAACTTTTAGACTGACAGAGTGCGAACTTTATGTGACACTTGAGCCTTGCCCTATGTGTGCAGGCGCTATCATCAACGCTAGGCTAAAACAAGTTGTCTTCGGCGCTTATGACAAAAAGCGTGGCTGTGTAGGTAGTATATACAATCTGCTACAGGACGACAGATTCAACCACAACCCGCAAGTAGTAGGTGGTGTTATGGAGCAACAGTGCGCAGAGCTTATGTCAAATTTTTTCAAAACAAAACGTCATAAAGGAGAATAAACAGCTAAAAAATTATTGCATTGACAATTAAAACGTTAGTTGTTAAAATATTGATATGGAAACTTTAACAATGACTTCTATTGATTTAGAAAAAGAACTTAATGTACAAAAAGTCGCAGACAAAAAACAGAGTGTTTCTGTTATCATTTTGTTAGTAAATAACAAAAATTTTGTCGGTGTAGACAAGCCGTATGAGATAGACCTACTGGGCAAATCTATGCTTGATTGGGTCAAACTTGCTTGTCAAGATTATAAGACAACTTTGGTGCCTTATGATAACTCAAGTGACGTTTTGCAAACTATCAAACCACATCTTGACGATAGCGAATATACCTTTGTAGTTTATAGCGATACGCCTTTGTTAAAATCAACTACCGTAAAAGATGTTATTGATTATGCATTACTTAAGCAAACAAGCGTATGCAAACTAACACGTGGTTATGTCTTCAATACAGACTTTGTCAAAAATGCTGACAAAATATACACCGCAGAACCTAGATATTTTGACGAAGAAGACTTTATGACTGCTTTTAACAACAAACAACTTATGCTAATTGAAGATATTTTAAAAAATAGAATTATAAGTTTTCACCTAAACAACGGTGTTAGAATAATGGACGCAACAACTACCACAATATATGCAGATGTTACTATCGAGCAAGGCGTAGTGATTTATCCTAACAACCATCTATATGGTGTGTGTTATATTGGCAACAATGTAAAACTATTGCCAAATAACTATATAGAAAATTCAATTATTGATGACGACTGTACTATTATGTATAGCGTGATAAAAAATTCTAAAGTACCAGCCGGTACAAAACTTGGACCTTTTGAAAAGATAATTCAATAGTAACTATAACAGTGGGTGTGACATATATACTATATATGAGTTATATAGATCCACAAGCAGTTATAGAAAAAGACGTTGTTATTTATGACAACAACACCATTATTGGCAAATGTATTATAAAAAGCGGTACAATATTGTACCCAAACAACCTTATAATTGATAGTATAGTAGGCAATAACTGTACTATTATGTCTTCTACAATTAATTGTAGTATTGTAGGCAATAATGTTAGTATTGGACCCAATGCCCACTTAAGAAACAACACTACAGTATCTGATAATGTTCGTATAGGCAACTTTGTCGAGATAAAAAATAGCTTCGTTGGAGAAAAGACAAAAATAGCCCACCTTACTTATGTGGGGGACGCTACCATTGGCAAAAATTGCAACTTAGGCTGTGGTGTTGTGTTTTGCAATTATGACGGTGTTAACAAACACAAAACTATTGTAGGCGATAATGTGTTTATAGGTAGCAATGTCAACCTTATCGCACCTATCACTATCCAAGATGATTGTTTTGTGGCGGCGGGGTCAACTGTTACAAAAAGTTTAGACAAAGATACCTTTTGTATCGCTCGTTCAAAACAAATAGAAAAACCAAAAAGGAAATAATATGTATCTAATAGTAGGTCTGGGCAATCCAGGGGACAAATACCTAAAGACATATCACAATTTAGGTTATATGAGCATAGACATATTGGCGGACAAGCTAGGTGTTGAGTTTACCAAAACAAAATTTAACGCAAACCTTGCCCAAGCCAAATACAAAGGCGAGACACTTCTTTTGACAAAACCACTAACTTTTATGAATCTAAGTGGCGAAAGTGTTGTAAAATATGTCCAAGAATATAAACTAAAGCCTAACCAAGTCATTGTATTGTGCGACGATATAGACCTTGAACCTGGTGTTACACGTTATCGTGAACACGGTAGCGCAGGTACACACAATGGCTTGCGCAATATCTTAGCTCACATTGGAGAAGGTTTTAGACGAGTAAAAATCGGCGCTGGGGTTGACCGTAGTGTAGACCTAGCAACTTTTGTTCTTAGCCCAATCAGTCAAGAAAAAATGCAAGTTATCTCGCCTGCCTTAGAGCAAGCCGCAGACAAAGTTCTTGGTGTCATTGATAACGACATCAACCAAAAATAAGTATGTATAGTTTTATTAATATAAAAAAATTACAAAGCCTAGTCAATACCGAAAGACACATCTCAGTTAGTGGTCTTGGTGTTGGAGAAAGGGGCTTTATATCAAATAGTCTATTACAGGAGAAACATCTACTTTATGTCGCTCCTGATTTTTTCGTTGCAAAAAATATCCAAAAACAACTCCGTGCCCTAGGCAAACGTTGTTATATTTTGTCAGACAAGCTACCATCTATCTTTGGTGTTAATGAAAAGACCAATCCGCTATTTTTAGAGTATGTCTCTGCCCTTAATGCTATTGTAGAAGGTTCTTTAGACGCATTAGTTGTTTTACCACAAGTATTGTTGCAACAACTACCAACAAAACAAGTTTATAAGTCTAACGCCCTTATCTTACAAACTGGCAAAGAATACTCTCTATCTGACACAGCGGCACTGCTTGCTAGTATGGGTTATCGTAGAGTAGATAGAGTAGAAGAAAAAGGTGAATATTCTCTACGTGGAGACATATTAGATGTATTTATAACCAGCGACAACTTTGCCACACGTCTTAGCTTTTTTGGGGACGAGATAGAATCTATCAAGCTTTTTGACCCATCAACCCTAAAGACTATCTCAGAAAAACAACAAATCAAACTTTTGCCAAACTCTCTAGTATTTATCAATGACGAGATTAAGCAAAATGTAATATCAACTATCAAAGCTTTTGTTAATAAACAAAACCTAAACCCTAGCGAAACACTTAGACTAAACGAAGTTGTCAGCAACCAAATAGACTTTATCGAAAATAACATAACCATCTCAACAGCTTTTGTAGCACCTTTTATTGATTATTACAAAGCTAGTATCATAGATTATTTTACACAAGATGACCTTATCATCTTTGACGAACCAAAAATAATCTGCGACACTATCGCAACAACTATTGCGGAGCTAGACAACTGGTACGCTGAGTTTGAACAAGCTGGCGAAGTGTTGAGTCGTCATCGTGACTTTTACAAACAAAAACAACAAGTCTTTGATAATATAGACGACAAGTTCTTGTTGAGTTTTATGCGTGTTAGCAACCAAAACAAAATTTTTGTACCGCAAAACATTATGACATTTAGATGTTTGCCTACGCAAAAATATTTTAACGATTGGTCTAGCCTTGGGTATGAACTTAACGTATATGACAAAAACAAAACCACTGTATTTTTAAGTTGTGGTTGTGCACTTACTTATAACAAAATCAAAGGTATGTTAGATGGCTTTGGTGTAAAATATAACGAAGTAAAAATTTTAGACGACCTTGTTGATTTTGAAATAAACATCAGTGCAACCAACATACCGCTTAGTGCAGGTTTTTATGAAGATGGCTTTGTTCTTATTGGTAGTGACGACCTTAACCAAACTCCTATCAAAGAACAATCCGAACAAAAAAAGACCGAAACAAAACCCGCTTATCTACCTAAAGTTGGTGACTATGTTGTTCACCAAACACACGGTATAGGCAAGTGTATCGGCATACAAAAATTAAAACTAACAACTAGTCTACACGACTATATTGTTATCGAATATCTTGGTGGAGATATACTATATCTACCTACCGAAAACACCGACCAAATCTCAGCCTACGTTGGAGACTTTGCTCCAAAGTGCAACAAAATTGGCGGTACAGAGTTTTTCAAAACAAAACAAAAAGTCAAATCTTCTGTCAAAAAAATGGCACTTGATTTGGTCAAAATATACTCACAAAGACAAGCTACAAAAGGCTTTGTTTATAGTCAAGATTCTTACCTTCAACAAGCCTTTGAAAATGCCTTCCCATACACATACACGACTGACCAGTCGGAGGCTATAACCCAGATAAAAAGGGACATGGAGAGTACTCGAATTGTCGACCGATTGGTCTGTGGAGACGTTGGTTTTGGCAAAACAGAAGTGGCACTTTGTGCTGCATACAAGGCAATAACCGATGGCAAACAAGTCGCAATTATTTGTCCTACGACAATACTATGCGAACAACACTACAACACTTGTGTCTCTCGTATGAAAGACTTTATGGTGCGTGTTGGTGTTATCAATAGATTCAAAACAAAATCAGAGCAAACCCGCATTTTAGACGACCTAAAGAAAGGTGACATAGACATCATTTGTGGCACTCATAGATTACTATCTAATGACGTCAAGTTCAAAGACCTTGGGCTTTTGATTTTGGACGAAGAACAGCGCTTTGGTGTAGAAGACAAAGAAAAGTTAAAGTCTATAAAAAACAATGTTGACGTTATCACATTGTCAGCCACTCCTATACCAAGAACGTTGTATATGTCTCTAGTGGGTATTAGAGACATAAGCTTTCTTAACACTCCACCAAAAGACCGTATCAACACAGAGACTTTTGTACTAGACTATTCTGACAAGTTGTTAGTAGACGCTTGTAAAAAAGAACTTGCCCGTGGCGGACAAGTTTTGATAGTGTACAACAAAGTACAAACCATCTATGACTTTTATGCAAAAATATCTAAACTTTTGCCAGAAGCAACCATCGGCGTCGCTCACGGTCAAATGCAACCTAAAGAGCTAGAAGATAGCATTTACAAACTATACACCAAGCAAACGCAAATTTTGATAAGTACAGTCTTGATAGAAAATGGTGTAGACTTACCTTTTGCCAATACTTTGGTTGTCATTGATGCGGACAAGTTAGGTCTATCGCAACTTTATCAGTTGCGTGGTCGTATAGGTCGTAGTACTAGATCGTCTTATGCCTATTTTACATTTGAACGCAACAAAGTACTCTCTACCGAAGCCTACCGTAGGCTAGATGCTCTTATGGAGTTTAGCGAGATGGGCAGTGGGTACAAAATAGCTATGCGTGACTTAGAGATACGTGGCGCAGGTGATATACTTGGTGCAGAGCAATCTGGGCATATGGAGAAGGTCGGCTATGACCTTTATATCAAACTTCTTAACGAAGCCGTCAAAGAAATCAAGGGCGAAGTCGTAGAAGAAAGCCGTGATGTAAAACTTGATATAGCAATCAATGCTTATATACCACAAGATTATATCGTCGGCGACGAAAATCGTATTATTTATTACACAAAAATTAGTAAGCTAAAATCATTGCAAGAGTTAGAAGAACTTTCTAAGGAGATGCAAGACAACTTTGGTCAACTACCAACAGTTACTGAACAACTGCTAAAAGTTGCGTATATCAAGAGCCTATGCCAAAAACTTTTGATAAAAAATATCAGCATACAATCTTTTGGTGCAAAAATAGTCTTTTATGCTGATGTAGTAGAGCAAAAATGGTACAAAAATCTTGAAGATTGTGGCAAGTTGTTAAGGATCAACGCCAACAAATTGCCTGAGATATTTATAGATTATACTTATTCTTTACAAAAAACTCAGGACGAAGTTATAAAATTTCTGTCTAATTTATCTCAAAATCAATAAATTGTATTTGATTTTATGTTATGATTTGTGTATAATTAGTTTACTATGGTGGTTAAGGCTTGCCTTTTTTGACAAAACTTAACGGGGACAATTATTTAGGAGCAAGTATGAAAAAGAAAATTGTTAGCTTAATGTTATCACTACTGTTTGCAACAAGTCTGCTTACTGGTTGTGGTCTTTTTACTAGAAATCCAGATGCCTATCTAACACAAGTTGTTGCTCAGGTAGAAGATGTTGTTGTTACTAAAGAAGATTTTATCAACGCATATTACAACTATGGCAGTTCTTTGATTCAACAAAACGGATTAACTCAAAAAGAAGCTGTTAAACAAACTATCGAAATGTTGTTAGAAAGGGGACTACTTTTAAAACACGTAAAAGCCCTTGCAGCGCAAGAAGTTAAAGACGGATTAGAACAAGAAGATTATTTGTATGAACTTACCAACAAAGAATACAACGAAGCCGTAAAGACAAGTTGGGACTATGTTGATGAGCAAGTAAGAACAATCGTATCAAAATATGTAGACTTAGACTCTATCTTACCAGAAGAATCTAAAGAAGAAACTGAAAGTGACTATCCAGTAGAGACAGCTTTTGAACAAACTGTTGTATTAGAACAAGTTGGTACTGAGTGGAGAATAAGAAGAAAAACTGAAGAGTTCGAAAATGACGATTCTAAACTTGACGTTCTAAAATACGTTAAAGAAGAATACACAAGTGACTTTTATATGAACAAAGCGTGGGCAGAGTATATGCAAAACCTACGTGACGAAGAAAAACAAAGAAATTACTCAAGCAAAAACAATCAAGAGATTTTAGAAAGAGAACTTAATCGTTTGTTCAAACTAAACCTTGATAACAAATATCTAGAAAAATTCCAAACTTCTTATGAAAGCAAATTAGGTTTTGACCAAGACGGTTATATGACCGACGTTATGGAGCAAAAAATCCTAAACAAGTACAAATTAATGTACAATGCCAACGTTGAAGAATACAACGTTGCTAGAGATAGCTTTTATACCAATGTAACTTCTACAGACAAATCTAAAAACTACGTTTACTTTGGCGAAAGCGAAGCTGTTTTAGAAGTTCAACATATTTTAATCAAATTTGACGAAGACGAAATAACAAAAATTAAAGACAGCCCATATCTTACTCCAGAAGAAAAAGACGAAAGAATCGCTTATCTAAAGAGTCAAGAAGGTACTATTGCAAAATTGCGTGACGCAGAAGGTAACGAAACCGAAACTACAATATCTGTAAAAGAATTGTACAACAATGTTATCTTAAACCTTGTTGCAAGTGCAGACGCAGACTACACTCGTGGTACTGATGCTTATGCTGACTATATGTCAACAGAATTTAACAAACTTGTATATCAATACAACCAAGACGAAGGCATTATGAATGCTCAATTTGACTATCGTATATCAACAGGTCACTCTGCTATGGTAGAAGGTTTTACCAAAGCAACTCGTGATTTGTACACAGTTGATGGTTTTGCTGGTGCAGTTTCTGCTCCTGTTGAGAGCGAATATGGTTATCACATCATTATTTTGAGCAATGTATGTTCTAACCTAACTCCACAAAATGCCGATATTCAAGCACTATACAACAAACGTACTAGCCGTTCTGCAGTGGCAGAAGACAACTATGTAGAATACTTATTGTCTCAAGTTAACACAGCAGAATATAGCGATTTTGAAACTAGAGTTATCGACACTCTAAAATCAGGCTTAACTTTTAAATATTTCGAAAGCAGATATAAAGATTATCTATAAAACAAACTAAAAACTATCCCACGGGGTAGTTTTTGTGCTATTAAAAAAATAAGGAGGGATATAACTAAATGTCACAATCGACGCAAGGTAAAACTACTACAAAAAAGCGTACACCATTGCCAAAAATTGATAAAGATAAATTAAAAGTTAGAGTTCCTATCCTTAAAATTTACAAAAAACTAAGGTCTAACTATTGTGCAAACTTTAGCCAGACAAAATACTTTACTATATTAGACAAAGGTCTATCTAATATTCATAAACTTGAAGAAAAGTTAGACGAAAAACACGTTCAAGAAGCAGAACAAGTTGTACAACAACACCAATCAAAAAAGAAAAAGATTTTTAACTGGATACTGGTTGGGTTTAACGTTGTATTTATTGCAGTGTTTGTATTTATGCAGATGCAACAAGGTATTGCAGCTCCAGCAGAAAAAATCTCTGCCAACTGGTGGTTCTTGTTTATAGCGCTAGGTTTTAGTGTGTTGTGGGTGGTTGTGGATACTGCTAGATTTTATGTATTGATACATAAAGCAACCAGTTGTCATAGACCTACACTTGCTTACAAAATCTCTGCCTTTGGCAAATACTACGATATCATAACACCATTTTCTACAGGTGGTCAGCCATTTCAAATTTTCTATTCTAACAAATATGGCATCAAAGGTGGTCAATCTGTATCAATAGTTATGTCAAAATATATGTTCCAGCAGATAGCTTACTTTATTTTGACAACGGTTGTACTTTTCTCTAACTTGGCAGTATCTACATCGGGTGCAGGTACTACAGGTGGAGCAGTCTTTACTGTAATGTGCTGGATAGGATATATCATAACAGCTGTACTTATTTTGGGCGTATGTTTGATTATGCTTAACAAAAAAGTCGGTGTAGGCATAGTTGTATTCTTCTTAAAACTTTTCTGTAAATTATTTAAAAGAGACTACAACAAACAATTCCGCAAAGTTATGCGTACAGTCACAACTTGGCAACGCACAATGAGAAGATACCGCAAGTCTCCATTTATTTGGATATTTAACATCTTGGCTTCGTTGGCGTTCTTCTTGATACAATATTCTATACCATTCTTTATTTACTGTGCTTTTGAAGGTTTCCACCCAGAAGTATGGTATAGGATTGTTACCATAACAATAATGGTTGACTTGTCTGCAAGTTTCAACCCACTACCTGGCGGTACAGGTGTATCAGAACTATCATTTGACGCATTATTTAGAAGTTTGTTCCACGGTAGCACAATATGGGCTATGCTGATTTGGAGAATTTTAACCTTGTATATTTATCTAGCTCAAGGTTTGTTTATGCTTGGTTATGACTATACTATCGGCAACCGTAGATTAAAAAAGAACAAAGAGATGTGGATAGTGTCTAGTATGTCTAAACAAAACCGCATAAAATACCTAAAATCACAAAGTGATAAGGCAGGTAAATAAAACTTTATAAATCATATAAACAAAAAACACTCAGCAAGATGAGTGTTTTTTTGTTGCAACAAAGTTTGTTTCAAATTGCTTTGTTATTTGTTTAAAATCTAGTGATTATGGTTAAGTTTATTAACATTACTATATTAGTTTGCTTGGTCTTAGAGAGTGGTCGTATACAGCATTGACGTCAATAAGTCTTTTTAACATAGTTGCCTTTGACCTAAATGTATTGCCGTCAAAGGGTGTTCTGTCCATAAACAATACTTTATTACCTTTTTTGTTGGGTAGATAACTAAAGTAAGGTTTGATACCTACTCCGCAAAATAGCTTAAACCCAGCATCTTGCAATAGTTGGTGTTTGTAAGATATGTTGCCATCTTTGTCAAAAATCTCCCATTCTCCATAAGGGTAGACGTAGATTTCGGTTTTGCCGACAATAGGCTCTACCTGTGTTTGCCAAGAGACAACTTCTTGCCTAAAGTGTTCGTTTGAGATGTTTTTCATATGATAATGCCCAAAACTATGACTTGCAAATCGCCAACCTAGTTGTTTTAGTTTGCTGACGATAGGTTGTACTTGTTTGATTTCTTGTTTGTAGTTAGGGTTTTTGTGCTGAATACGATAACCCAATATGCCGTCATATCCTGTTAGACATAGCACTCCACGAGCGTTGTTAAAAGAAAAGTCAGGGTGTTTTTTTATAAAATTTTCTACAATCAACACAAATTCGTCGTCATAGTTTATTTGTGGTGTTTTGTTTGATGTAAAGGACGCCAAGTTGCCATTTTTGTCCAAGATAAGTTTGTCTATCATGCCAAGGCTCATTTTGCGGTGGTCATAGTTGACATCGTCAAAAGACAGTATCAAGGGTTTTTTGCCTTTTGGTAGATACAAGGGTTGTTTTTTAGCTATGCCATTTTTGGTATGATATATACTATATATGTCTACTAGAACATAGTTGTTGTTGTATAGATTGGTTAGAGCTTTTTTAAATTCGTCTTTGGTTATACAATCTATGTCATAATCTTTTCGCATAGGGTTGTCTTTGTTAAAACTAAGCTCAGGGTCGGCAAGTAGGCAGTGGGTAAAAACGTGTTCTATAGGACCTTTGTACAAGACCAAATCATCTTGAGAATAGGCATATTTTGTTATAAAACACGGCAAAATAATAATCACACAACATATAACTAACAATAATCTTTTCATAACCACTCCTTTTTGTTAGTATGTTTCGAGTTTTAAAAAAGATTGCAAAAACTGTTTAAAAAAAATCTATCTGTCAATATTATTGTTATGAAAAAACTAATTTGCATATTGTTTGTTGTGTTGGTTATGTTTTGTCTACCTTTAAAGCAAAAGACCTTTTTGCAAGTGATAAAAAGCCCAAGCCAAGCAAAATATACTCTGTACACTAATCAACAGATAGTACCTGTATCGTCAGGTTTTAACAATATTATAAGTGGCAAACTTAACATTTTGTCGTGTGATATTGATAGTGCGTCAGCTTTGTATCTTAATAACCGAGACAATGTTATAGGTCAGCAGATATCTTTTGAGTGCGATAATAGTACCTTTTATAATTATCTAAAAGATCTAGATTGCAAAATTGTCTTTCAAGAACAAATTGGCGATATAAAAAGTTTTTATTGTTACAATGCTTTGCTTGATGGCAAGATAACTTTGCCTTATGGCAGTGTTAATTTGCAAGTTTGTTACAATGACGGCAGGGTAACTGTAGGTAGCCCTGTTATCATTGGTAGTTATTAAAAAATATATAATAAGTGTTTAACTATCTATTTTTTGGCAAAAATATATCTATAGGAGGTCAGTATGGACAAGGATAAAAAGGTAAAGTTAAAAAATAAAGAATGGGGCATTTTTGCTTTTGTTATAGCTTTAGTTGTGGGGCTTAGTATTATTATTGGGGTTAATGTATCGGTTGACAATAAGTTGGTTTTAGACAAAGACAACCAACAAAACGTAGCCACATCTACCGAAAGTATCGAGTTTGTTATGCCGGTTGAAGGTGGAGTTTTGTTAAAAGATTATTCTAATACTAAACTTAAATATAACGCTACC
>JAZUPV010000095.1:0-15279 GCA_045605365.1 Clostridia bacterium | reverse complement strand
CAATATCTATGCTCTTAGATACTGAGTTGCCAGAACCTAATGCATAACCTACACGGTATACTTTGTGACCTTCGTAAGAAGATTTGTAATCACTATCTGTTGAAGAATATGGTGAGTGTAAACCAACTGTACTGTTAACTTCTACATTGGTTGTACCTTGAGTGATTAGTGTGTATACTTGACCTTTTTTAGCGCTGATTTTTACGTCGTGTTGATAAGCATTGATTGAGCTATTGTCTACTATACGAGTAAATGTCAAGTCAATCTTGCGACCACGAGTAAGTTTAGCGTCGTTAACGTCAATATCTACTACACAATGAAGATTTGTTGCTGTGATATAGCTCTCTGTAGTGTCTACTTGAAAACCACCTAGCTCGTTGTTGATAGTTGCGCCTAGGTTATATGCAACATTGATTGTGCCGCTATAACTTAAGATTAGCATTGACTCCCAAGCATCTTTGATAGTGATGTCACCGGTTGAAGTTTTGAATTGAGAATAACCTTTTAGTGTACCTATAGTAATATCACCCTTGCCACTTTCGAAGAAGCTTTGTTGACCACTCTTAGAGATATTGTATAGGTAGTTGATGTTGAAGGTTAGGTTTTCGATATTGCCTTCGTTGTATGGTTGAACGTATGTATAACCATATATTGTACCGATAGTAAATTTTGCATTGGTAGATTTGATAGTTACGTTAGCGCCTTTGCCATCTGCTTCGCTACCGATAGACTCGATAACAACATTGCCAGAAGGTGCATTGTAATTGAATGTACCAAGGACTTTCTTTAACTTAATGTTAGGACCAACTGAACCAACTGATGACTCTACATTAAATGTACCATTGATGGTAGATGCTGTAGAGAAAGAACCAGTTTTAGTATTAAAAGAAATATTTGCATTGATATCTTGGTTGTTGTTGGCGATAAATAAGTCGCCTGTTTTTGTAGTGATAAAATAATCTTCTACGCCAGTTGCTGCGATATTGATGTTTGAAGTAGAAGAACTTAGGTATAGTTTGCTAACATCAATTTTGTGTGAAGAATCTGCCGCTTCGATAAAATTGATAACACCTTTGCCTGTTTCTGCTTGGATAACGCTATAGTGAACATTAGCTGGCAAGTATATTGTCATAGCTGGATTATTCAAAAATACTAGACCTTCTGGCTCAAGCATTTTGATAATGATAGCATTATAAGTTGTGTCATCATTAACACCTGTAAATTGTTTTGCAGTAACTTTTGGTTCTTCAAGTTCTAGCTTGGTGTCTTTTTTAACAAAACCAGACATACCTTGTTTGTAAACAATCTTGATATATTCTGTATTGTCGCTGTGTGGTTGAATATTAACACTCATACGGTTAGTTTCTATACTGATAGCACCTATATCATGAGTGAACCTATACTCCGTCAACTCTTTGGTATGAGTGGCTTTGTAACTAACGTATTTGTATCCAAATATTGATGTATTTGGTGAAACCATCAAAATGACACAACAAACTAGCAAGCCTGCTGCACATACACCAATAGCGATAAGTAAATATAGCATTATGCTTTTAAAAACTTTCACTCTAATACCTCCAAGTTTTTTTTACAATAGTTATATTGTTTATTTATTATATTATAAAAAGTATATCTTGTCAATTTTTATATAAAAACAACAATGTATATTTTTAAAATATAATATAAAAAAGACCAGATAGTTCTTGGTCTTTTTTTTGATTAGTCAAAATTAACGATGGCTTTGATACGTCTTACACCACTTGAACTAGATTCTTCTTTGGTTATTTTGAAGTTTTTGATTTCTTTAGTGTTGTTGACGTGCGGGCCAGTACAGATTTCTTTAGAAACATCACCTATAGAATATACTGTAACAACATCTGGGTATCTTTCGATAAATTGATGTTCGGCACCGATTTCTACTGCACGTTGTTTTGGCATTTCTTCTTTGGTTACGTCGATGGCTTGGTTAATCCAAGTGTTGACGATTGTTTCTAGTTGTTTGATTTCGTCTTCGGTTAGTTTGTGGTCACATGGGAAGTCAAAACGCAATCTTTCTGCGGTGATGTTAGAACCCATCTGGTGACAATCTGGTCCTAAGACTTGTTTTAAAGCTGCATTAAGCAAGTGTGTAGCTGTATGATATTTGATTGTCATATCGCTATCATCTTGAAGACCACTCTTGAATGTACCTTTGTCTACAGATTTTGATTTTGCTTGGTGTTCTTCAAAAGCAAGTTTGAAGCCTTCTTCGTCGACAGTATAGCCACGTTCTGTAGCAAGCTCTACTGTTATCTCTAGTGGGAAGCCAAAAGTATCGTATAGTCTAAAGGCTGCTTTGCCACCGATTTCGTCTTTTACAACTTCTCCTTTTAATTGTGCAAATTGTTTGTGACGTTCGATACCTGAGATAACTTTGTCAAATTCTTTTAAACCTTGTTCAAGGGTTTTGTTAAATTTGTCAATTTCTTTTTGAAGTTCTTGCAAGACATAGTCTTGTTTTTTTACTAATAGTGGGTATGCATCGTTGTATACTTGATTGATATATATCTTGGCTACTTGGATAATACCGTCCATAGGCAAGTTGATTTTTTTAGCGTGTCTAATAGCTCTACGAAGTAGACGTCTTAAGATATAGCCAGAACCTACGTTGCTAGGTACTATACCATTGACGTCACCCATAAGCATAACACCTGTACGGATATGGTCAGCTATGATACGCATAGATTTGGTAACATTTTTGTCTTGACCATATTTGATACCTACGACTTTTTCTAAATGAGCGATAACATCTACAAAAAGGTCTGTTTGATAACCGTCTTTGATACCGTTTAAGAACATTAGCATACGTTCAAAACCAAAGCCAGTATCTACGTTTTTGTTAGCAAGTGGTTTGTAACCGTTTTGCAACTTTTCGTATTGCATATAAACGTCGTTGCCTATTTCTACAAAACGACCGCAGTTGCAGTTGATGTCACAAGTGTCGCAACATTTGTTGTCGTGTATTGGGTAGAACCACTCATTGTCTGGTCCGCAAGGAGTACCTACAGTACCTTCTAGCTCCCACCAGTTGTCTTCTTTGCCTTGGTAGAAGATATTTTCTGGTTTGATACCAAGATTTTTTAGAAGTTGTGCTGTTTCTTCATCTCTTGGGGCACTTTCGTTACCTTCAAACACGGTAGAACAAATTTTGTCTTTATCAAGCCCAAAAACTTGTGTTAAAAGCTCAAATGTCCAAGCTGTTTTTTCTTTTTTGAAATAGTCACCCAAACTCCAGTTGCCCATCATCTCAAAAAATGTAAAGTGACTAGCATCACCGACAGATTCTATATCGACTGTTCTTACACAACCTTGCACGTTGCAAAGGCGTGTGCCTTTTGGGTGTTTTTGACCAAGTAGATATGGCATAAGTGGTTGCATACCAGCAACGTTAAACATAACACCTGTTGTGCCATCACCTATAAGTGAAACTGCACCGATATCTACGTGACCGCGTTCTTTATAAAAGTTTAACCATTTTTCTCTTAATTGTTTACTTGTAATTTTCATAATAATTTGCCTTGTTTATTAAAATATATCATTGATGTCGTCCGCTGAAACTTCTTCTAAAACTGCACTTGATGAATCTTCTGATGAGGTTGCTTCAGACTGTTTTTGGTTAGAAGAACTGCTATTTGGACGTTCGTTAGAGTTATAATCTTTAAATGTTGTATTTTCGCCAATCCATCTAAGTTTGATTGTGTCAACTGCACCGTTACGGTGTTTTGCCACGATAAGTTCGCATACGCCAGGTTCTGCAACTTCTGCATCGTTGTATTTTTCTGGGTTGTACAAGAACATAACAATATCTGCGTCTTGCTCGATCGCACCACTTTCACGCAAGTCACTAAGCATAGGTCTGTGGTCTTTACGTGCTTCTACCGCACGTGACAATTGTGACAACAAGATGATAGGTACGTTAAGTTCTCTTGCTGCTATTTTTAAGTTACGAGTAAGTTCGCTTATTTCAAGCTGACGGCTACCGTCTTTGTTTTTGCTCATACCATTCATAAGTTGTAGGTAGTCAATCATAATAAGGTCTAGACCGTGTTCACGTTTTAGTCTACGACATTTGCTCAAAATATCTACTGGGGTACTAGCTGAAGAATCGTCAACAAATAGTTTTGATTCGCTTAGCTTTTTGCCCGCCGCCCATACAGCCTTAAATTCTTCTTTAGAAAGTTCACCTTTAAGACCTTTTGACATACTTACGCCTGATATTGAGAACATAGAACGTTGAGCAAGTTGCTCTTTTGGCATTTCTAGAGAGAATATTGCACAAACTTTGCCTTGTTCTAGTGCGGCGTGGTTGACAACGTTCATAGCAAAAGATGTTTTACCAACACCTGGACGTGCCGCTATAAGTATCAAGTCACTGTTTTGTAGTCCGTTGGTTAGTTTATCTAACTCTCTAAAGCCTGTAGGTATACCACGAAGGGCACCTTTGTCACGGGCTATTTGGTCAAGTTTTTCGATAACGTTAGCGACTGGCTCACTCATAGCAGTAAGTGAAGATAGTTCTTCTTTTTGGGCTATATCGAAGATGCTCTTTTCTGCAAAGCCAAGAACTTCTGTCTTGTCTTCGTTTTCGTAACATTTGTCTATGATGCCTTGGCTGGCTCTGATTAGTTCTCTTAGTACAGAGTCACGCTTAACTATATCAACATAGTGCATATAGTTGGCTGCACTAGGTACAATGTTGGTTAATGTTGCGATATAGTCGATACCGCCTACACTCTCCATACTACCCATACGTTCTAACTCGTCTGTAAGTGTAACAAAGTCTATAGGGTTGTTGCTGATGTAGACATTTTGCATTGCTTCAAAAATAGTCTTGTGTGCTTCGCTATAAAAGTCGTGAGTTCTTAGTTTGGTCATAATGTTGATTGCAACGTCTACGTCAATCAAGTTACAACCAAGAACGGCTTGTTCTGCTTCGATATTATGTGGCATAATACGTGCCGCAACTTTTTTTGTTTGTGCTTTTGGTTCCATACGTTCTCCTTATAATATTAATCTGCAAAAGGGTCGTGCTGTTTTGGTTTAGGGTTTTTCTCTCGGTGTTCTTCTATCTTGGTAAAAACAATCAAACCAATAAATACTGCTAGCAACAATAACGCAATGTCAATAACAATAATAACAGTTACGTTAAGTCTTGCAAAGACAAATATGTTAAGCAATATAATTGGTACAAAAGATACTAATAATATAATAAAGTATCTCTTGATATATTTAGTAAAGAATATCTTTGCGTCAAAGACATCTCTTTGGTTAATTTTCTTTTTGTTATTGTTAGCCATTATAATCAACACCCCTCATTTTTTCTCTACCACGTTGAGTGTGGTCTAGGGTTCTTTTTCTTATACGCATATTCTTTGGTGTAACTTCTAGATATTCGTCATCACCGATAAACTCAATAGCTTCTTCTAGGCTAAGTGTTTTGTGTGGTACTAGACGAAGTGCTTCGTCACTGCTACTTGTACGCATATTAGAAAGTTGCTTTTTCTTACAAACGTTGACAACTAGGTCATCACCACGGTTGTTTTCGCCGACAACCATACCCATATAAACTTCTTCGCCAGGACCGATAAATAATGTGCCACGTTCTTGTGCGTTGAACAAACCATATTGTATAGATGTGCCTGTTTCAAATGCTACTAAAGAACCGTTGCCACGACGTTCGATGTCGCCTTTGTATGGTTGGTAACTATCAAATACATAGTTGATGATACCTTCACCACGAGTATCTGTCAAGAAATCGCTCTTATAACCAAACAAACCACGAGACGGTATCAAAAACTCCATTCTCATACGGTTGTTGTGTGGGGTCATTTGTAATAGTTCACCTTTGCGTGTGCCCATTTTTGACATAACGTTGCCTACGCAATCTTCTGGTACGTCTAGGGTAAGTTTGTCGATAGGTTCACATTTTACACCGTCGATATCTTTGTACAATACTCTAGGCATACTTACTTGAAATTCGTATCCGTCACGACGCATATTTTCTATCAAGATAGATAAATGCATCTCACCCCTACCTCTTACGTAGAACGCTTCTGTAGTGTTGGTATCAGAAACTCTCAAAGATAGGTCTTTGGCTGCTTCTCTATATAATCTGTCTCTTAAGTGACGGCTTGTAAAATATTTACTTTCTTTGCCGGCAAAAGGACTATCATTTACTAAGAATGTCATCTCGACACTTGGCTCACTGATTTTTACAAAAGGCAATGCTTCTACACTAGAAGAATCACATATTGTATCACCTATTTTTACATCATCTGTACCAGCAAGACATACTATGTCACCTGCTACCGCAACAGAATCGTTAACTCTCTTTAAGCCTTCAAACTTAAGTATTGCAGAAACTTTTGACTTGATAACGTGGTCAGGTTCGTTATAGTTAACAATGGTGACTTGTTGGTTTAGGTTAACTGTGCCGCGCTCAATCTTGCCAACGGCGATTTTGCCAACGTAATCATTAAGTTCTGTGTTGCTGACCAACATTTGAAATGGTGCTTGAGTGTCATTTTTTGGAGATGGTATATGATTGATGATAGTCTCCATAAGTGGTTGCATATCTGTACTCATCTCGTCAGGGCTAGTACCAGCGATACCACGTCTAGCTGATGCATAGATGATAGGGCTATCAAGCTGTTCGCTAGAAGCATCAAGCTCTAACAATAGTTCTAATACTTCGTCAGCGACTTCGTCTAGTCTTGCATCTGGACGGTCAATTTTGTTAATGACGATAATGATTTTAAGGTCAAGTTCAAGAGCTTTTTGCAAAACAAATCTTGTTTGTGGCATAGGACCTTCAAAAGCATCAACTACTAGCAATACGCCTTCGGTCATTTTTAAAACACGTTCTACCTCTCCACCAAAGTCTGCGTGCCCTGGGGTGTCTACTACGTTGACTTTATAACCTTTGTACATAAAGGCTGCGTTTTTTGCTAAGATTGTTATGCCTCTTTCACGCTCTAGGGCGTTGTTGTCCATAACTCTATCTTCTACTTCTTGATTTTCTCTAAATACGCCACCTTGTTTCAAAAGTTCGTTAACCAATGATGTTTTGCCGTGGTCAACGTGGGCAATTATGGCGATGTTTTTTATTTTGTTATCCACTTTAGTTGTTCTCCGTTATCTTTTAATAATATCAATCAAATTGTTATGCTTTGCCTCTTCGGTCTTTTGCTTTAACCTTTTTGATTGTGGTGTTTTGGTTGGTTTTGGTGTTGACTTGGTCAACTGATTGGTATTTTTTGTGATTACTTCTGGTTTCTTTTCGGTTTTTGGTTTGTTTGAAGAATGTGCTTTTACTAGTTTTACAGTTATTCGTATAGCAAAATATATCACAACAAACCCTACTGCACTAGCAAGTGATACTACATACCACATTGTGCTATTGGTAGTTTTTCGAGAAATAAAAATCGAAACATCTGGGTCAGAAATATTCCAAGTGTGTACATACATACCGTCTTGTTTTGTTACTTGACCGTTGCTATGGACTCTTTTGTAAGGGGTGATAAATTTATAGACCAAACTTGCATCTTCTAGGTTAAAGTCTTTTTTGCCACCTCTAAATACACCGGCAAAGCGGTCTATCAGTCTGTCGCCGTTTCTAAACTTTAGCGACTCAATGTTATGAAACATTGTTTTGCATTCTTGCAAGTACTCAGTAACAAAACTGCTATTTTGAACACTCAAGTCACCTTGCAAAGGTATATCTACAAGTCTATTTTCAAAATAGTGTTTGTAATCGGTTTGTGGTTGTTGGCAGTTTGGGCAGGTATATTCGTTAGAGATATAGTGTCCTTCGTTATATGCCCAAAGATCTTCGTCTATATCTACTTTACTTTTACATTGTGGGCAACCAGTATAAAACATATTATACCCGTTAAACACCATAAAGGCATATATGTTGCCAAATTCTTTTTGAATTCTAAACCCTGTCACAACTTCGCCTTGTTTTGTTTTTTTGGTAGTTTCAGAAATTCTAAAATTGTTAAGATATGTAAAAGTTCTTGCGGCATCATAAAAATGACTATTGATGCTCTTGGCATATTTGGTTTCGTTTTCTACAATTTCTTTTAAAAACCAAGAGTATTCTTGCTCACGCTCTTGCATAAATTGTTCTGCATAAGCAGTAAGCTGACTTAATGTGCTATCAAAGTCGTAACCTGCCCCTTCGATAGTTTCTCTATCAAGTGTTACGTCAAGGGCTTGTACTACTAGTGCTTGACCGTTTTGCTCAACATAAGTGACGCTAGCGTCTACCTTGGCACAACCGACAAACAAAACTAGGCATAGGCACATTATTAAACTAAATAAAAACTTCTTTTTCAAATGTACTTATGCTCCTTTTTGATATTTTTACACACCAGTCCATAATACAATTATATATTATATACTATAATAGTAATAAACACAACCGCAAAAACAAAAAAAATAATCAATAAACAAAAAAACCAGTCTTAAAAGACTGGATAATTTTGACAAAAATATTACTTTTGGACAGGTATCTGGACATATCCTTGCCCCATACCGCATAGTGGGCAGCTTTTCCAAGCGTCTTTGCTGGTATCTTCATACCCACAGTGGTTGCACTTCCACTTATAAGGTTGTTGTGACTTATAGGTTGTTTTTGAATTAAACATATTGTACAACTGGTCAAACAACATAAAGTGGCAGTTTTCTACCCCGACAACTTGTCTAAACTTTTCGGCTATTTGTGGATAACCTTCGTCTTTTGCTACTTGGGCAAAAGCTGGATAAACACTAGTATACTCTGAGTTTTCGTTGTCAGCGGCAAATTTTAACATCTCGACAAGTTCTCCATCTAAAAACGGATAACCCGCTTCGATTGTTATGTTTGGGTTTTCTCCGCTGGAGTATTCTGAGATTAAATCCCAAAAAATCTTAGCGTGAGCCATTTCTTCTTTTGCGACAGTTTTTATTAATACTTGCAAATGTTCATAGCCTTCTTGCATAGCTTTTTGTGCGATAAACTGGTATCGTGCACCAGCTTGACATTCTCCAGCAAAGGCTCTGGCTAAATTGACATAAGTGCGTGATTGTTCAAACTTCATATTTACCTCCGTAAACTAATTTTGACCAAAAGAGTGTTTTTTAAACAATTAAATAGTGTCTAAAATCAATTTACCACTAAAAATCAGTTGCAAAAAAAGGCATTTTACACTAAACTAAACTTAGGAGAATTATATTTATGCTTGATGTTTTACAAACCCAACGCAGATATTATGTGTTTGACAAAAATACCTTTAAACATTTTTTGAAAATATGTGAATCTCTACCTTCTTACAAATTAGAGAAACCTACTAAGAGAAAGTCTACTGACATCTTTTATGATAATGCAAAAAATATCTTAGAAGAAACTGGTTTGTTGTTAAGAAAACGTGTTTATGGTGCAAAGTCAAAACTAAAAATAAAAAGACGTGTAGACCAAAAACAATACTTTTACAGTGACGTACTACGTAGCCACGAGAGAGAAAAAGAAATTGCAACTCGTGACCCATTGTCAAAACACTATTTCTTTTTGAACAATGCACTAAACTCAATGTTTACAAACACATTGCAATTTGACCCAGACAAGTTGTTTGACCAGATGCAAGTAACATTGACTATTGATATCAAAGAGACTTGTTATAAGATGTTTGGTGGTGGCGGACTAAAAGCCGAAATACGTGACCAAAAGTTAAAGTTTGTTAACTACCGCACAAAGCGTAAAAGTTCTTGTGATTTGATACAGATAGTTATGTTGTCAGATGACAATACCTTGCCATATTTTGAAGATTTTTGGAAGCGTATTGAAAAACGTTGTAAAGAAATTTTCTACACAACAGACAGCCGTTATGAGATTGGCGAACGTATGACAAAACCTTTGCCTACAAAAGAAGAGTTAAAGCAACTACGTATCCAAAGATTGAGAGAACAAGAGATGAACGGCGGCGACGCAAAATAATAAAAATAGTATCCTACAACATATCGTTGTGGGATATTTTTTTGTTTTTAACAATGTATATCAATTTGTTGTGTTTTTTGGGCTTTTTTGTTAATATTATGTTATAAAAAGGCGGGCATATTATGAAAAGAATTCCTTTAATTATCGATTGCAATCCTGGTACTGATGATGCGGTTGCTTTGTCATTGGCTTTGTTTAGTGAAGATTTGGACATAAAACTTATCACTACAGTAGCTGGCAACGTGGCAATAGAAGATGCTACACAAAATACCCTACATTTGTTAGACGTGTTTAACAAAAACATACCTGTAGGCAAAGGCTCTAGTAGACCACTGATAAAAAGACCAACCAAACCTACCAACACAGAAGGACTTGCTTCGCTTGGTAGTTATGTTTATGACAATACCTTTACCAACAAACATATTAGCGGCGACGCTGTTAGCCTAATGTACAAAACACTAAAAACTAGCAAAGAAAAAATAAACTTTATTATGTTTGGACCTTTGACCAACCTTGCAAATTTGCTTACTGATTATCACGATGTAAAACAATATATCGATACCGTATATGTTATGGGTGGCTCTATCGGTGGCATCAATGGTTATATGCAAGGCAAAGAGTTTGGTTTTTACTATGACCCACACGCAGCACAGCTTGTTTTAAACAGTGGATTAAACATACGTATTATACCTATGGAGGTTGGCTTGAGCTGGTGCTTGTCTGTAAAAGATATTGACACTCTAGCAAAAGTTAACCGCACTGGTGAATTGTTTAAAGAAATACTAAAGCCAGAAAACCGAGAGTATAGTTATATCGACAGAGCTTGTTTATTTGATAGTACTACTTTGTTATATATGTTAAACCCAGAACTATTTGTAGCTTATGATGCTAGATGCAAAGTAGAGCTAGAAGACAAAAATCAACTTGGTTTGCTTTCTTGCGATTTTAACTCTACCAAACCTAACTGCAAAGTTGTAAGTGAAGTCAATGAAGAAAAAATCAAGAAACTTTTTGTACAACTTACAAAACAATGCGCAACACAAACAGAACAAACTCGTCCTATTATGATAGACTGTGACCCTGGTGTTGACGATGCTATGGCTATAATGAATGCCCTATATAGCCCACAAGTAAGAACTTTGCTTATAACAACTGTTGGTGGCAATACTACATCTGACATCACTGCAAACAACGCCCTACACATTATAGAACTATGTCACCGCAAAACTCCTGTAGCTATGGGTGCTAGTGCCCCACTATGTAGAAAAGCAAAATATGCAAAACACGCCCACGGCGAAAATGGTCTTGGCGGATATACTTATAAGCAGCTTCATTCAAAACCACTTAACGAAGATGCTGTAGATGCTATGTATCGCACGTTGTTAGAACACAAAAAACAACACGTAACACTACTTAGCCTAGGACCTATGACTAACGTAGCAACATTACTACACAAATATCCTGACTGTCGCAACTATATAAGAAAAATCGTCTTTATGGGTGGTACAAAAGAACATTTCTTAAGCCAACCTTACAATGAGTTTAATGTAAGTTTTGACCCAGAAGCAACAAGTATGGTTATCGATAGCGGTATACCACTAGTTATGGTACCTATGGAGATGGGTCATATGGCATACCTTGACCACGAAGAAATCAAATATATCAAACACACCAACAAAACAGGCAAAATACTTGCAAAGATGTTTGAAAAATATCACGACACACACGTCAATGTTTATGGTGCAGCAACTCACGACAGTTGTACATTGTTGTATCTAACTCACCCAGAATATTTTAAAACAGAAAAAGCAAAAATCACCGTTAAAGAATATAACGAAGATAATATATATATCGACGTACAATACGGCGACAAAAATGCCAATGCGCTAGTTTGTGTAGATATGGATATAAACAAATTTAAACAAGATTTCTTTAACAATCTTCAAAAGATGGATTAATAAAAAATAAAAAACACCTTACTTCTAAGGTGTTTTTTTTGTTGTAATTTTAATGATTGTTATACAGATGAGATTGCTGCGATAAGTTCTTCGATAGTGTATTCTGCCAAAGTTCTTGGGTCGCTACTGCCCTTTAGTGTTTTTGAAAGGTCAATTGATGTAGATATCAATCCATTTGTTTTCAAAGAACCTAATGTTTCTTGAGAAAAATCAATATCGTCGATTGCACCGTCTAGGTCTTTTAGTTTTAGAGATTCTACATTGTCAATATATGCCCATACACCTTTTGCGCCACTTTGTGGTATGTCAAAGATGCTAGTTACTAAAATATTGTCAATCTCAGTATCAATATCTAAGATATATTTATTACCTAAAGCTTGTAAAAATTTTGAACCGCTAACGTCAAAAACTTGGTTTACTTTTAGAGTCTTTATATCGCTGTTTAGAGTGTCAAGAGTTGAAGTTGACAAGGCTTCTAAAAATACGTTGTCAGTAATATCTAATATTTGGTTAAGTTGTAGACTAGATATTTCGGTTGATAGTTCTACAATTTCTTTGTCAGCTAAGGCTTTGATAAGTTTTGAAGCATCAGCACTAGTAGTATCATAGACGTCTTTTACTTTTAGTTTTTCTATTTCGCTACCAAGTTGATTGATGGGGGTATCAAGCAAAGTTTCTAACATAGTCGCATTGCTAAAACTTACGTTAAAGTCCACGCTAATTTTGTTAAGAGTATATGTCTCAAAAGCTGTTGTCATAGCGCTTTGCAAATCTTTGATAGGGCTAGTCTTAACAGCATTGATAAGCTCGATATTAGGCAAAACTACATTAAAAGCTTGTTCAATATCTTGCAAAGACAAATCATCAACTACTTTTTGAACATTGTTAGAAATATCTCCAACTTTACCTTTTACTACAGATGTTAGGTCTATGGTTTTAAATTCATAAGTCTTGCTTTCTCCGGCACCTTTTACAGTAAAGACATTGTTAAGTTTTAAGCCTACTTCATCAGCAAGTTCTTCTAGGGTCATATCATTATAGTTAGTCGCAACGTTAACAACTTTAGAAATAAGTTTTTCTATAGATGTGCTTTTTATTTCAGCGTTTAAAGCAGAAATCTCAAAACCAAACAACGATTCTACACTAGAGATTGATCCGCTTTTGTAAAACCAAAACAATCCACCTGCAAGCAAAAGCAATGTAAAAATAAAGCCAATAAACCAGCCAAAAAAGAACTTACCAGCGTGGAGTTTACGGCATTTTTCTTTTTTTTCTTTCATAGATATCTCCTTTCTTGTTACTTTATTATGACACAATACAAAATATTTGTAAAAATAAATTGATATTTTTAAAAATATTTTTGGTCAAAAAATCTATTATTTATTCTAAAAAAACGCATAAGATATTATTTTTGGTCAACAATTATCCAACAAGGAGTATTTATGACCCAACAAACCCGCAGCAAAATATTAAACCTAGGCATAATCATTGCGATAATATCTACTATTGTCGCTTTGGTGATATATTGTATACTTAGCCCTAACGACAATCTTTTTTGTACGATAACAGCTACTAGCAACGACAAAACCTTGACCAATATTATTGTGAGCGAATACAAACAAAATAATAGTAAACAATCTTTTTTGTCTACACCAAAACCAAAAGATGCCCTATGGACAGGGCTTATCAACAAAGCATCAAAAACTGAGCAAGAAAAACAATCTGCAAAACCAATAATAATAAACAACAATCAAACATACTATGCCTATCACATAACTATAAAAAACAAAGACAAACAAACCATATCTTATGCTATATCCATCGACAAGTTAAACAGTGAGCAGTTTGATATTGTTTATGGTGTTTGGGATAAGGCGGGTTTTGTTGCAGACCACACTCTAAACAATGGATTAATAACCCCAGACAAAACAGTTGAGTGCTATATAATAATAAAATCAAAAGTTTCTACCCCAACACAACAAAGCAAAAAAATCAATATAAATATATCTACCACCACCACAAATCTATAATTTTTGGTTGAAAAACATATTGTTTTATAGTAATATACACATAAGGACGTGGATTATTTATGAATTATTTATTATTAAACGATGTTTTTGATGCAATTTTTTGGGTAGCACCTACTATTTTTGGGGTAATATTTGTAATAGTGTTTATTTCTGTTGTTGTAAGAATAGTCAGGGGCGCAAAGTCTATCGGCAGATTGTCAAAGAGTGTTGAAGACACCATTGTAGAAAACTTTAACCAAGCAAAAGCCGAAGCTGAAGAAAAGCGTGACCCATACATTACTTGTGATTATTGTGGCTCTACCAATGACAAAACCAACAAAAGTTGTACCAGTTGCGGTGCAGCACTTAAACGTAATAAAAAATAGGAAGCAAAGTTTGCTTCCTATTTTATATTTTACCATTAATTAGTTCTTCTATTGAAACATTTAACAAATCACTTAACTTGCGCAACATTTCAATACTAGGTTCAGTTCTCCCCTGCTCGCAGTTTGCATAACAACTTTCTACCACTCCGAGTTTAGTTGCAACTTGTTTTTGAGTTAATCCACAAAAGGTTCTAGCCATTTTTAGATTTTTACAAAATACTATATCCATATATTTATTATGCACCACAACTAGACAAAATGTCTAGTAATATAGTGTGTGAAAAGGATTAGATATATGCAAATGAAAAATAATAATTCGTTAGAAACTCCACCAGATTCCCCACAAAACAAAAAAACATCTCTAGCAGATAAGATTAAAAACTTATTCTCCAAAATTAAACAGTACGAAAAAGAACATAAGACAAAATTTTATATCATTTTAAGTTCAATTTTAGCTTTTATTATAACTGTTATTTCGATTTCAGTGCCGTTGTCAATTAACGCAAAAAGACGACGTCTTTATGATGACTTGCTCGCCAATGTCGAATATTTTAGTGTATATGATTTAGATGATATAGAAAGAATTCTTAATAAATTACCAAACAATTATAAAGACACTTCAATATATAGAGAGCAATTTAAAAATATTAATAAGCAGATTGATATTATTGAAGATTATTATGCACCAGACGATTGGGGACTAAATGAGGTTAAAAGCAGCAATGCTAGAAACGCCTATGCAAAACTGGTATCTTATGCTGATACATACTATAATTGGCAGCTGTCTTACTATATTGAAAACATACCTTTAAATAAGTTAGTTTTTGGAGCAAATTGGCTTACTGAAAGCGGAACTTCTTATTTTTTTAAATGGACCACTTTTAATGGAGCTTTTGACAATAGATTGTCAT
>JAZUPV010000094.1:0-2068 GCA_045605365.1 Clostridia bacterium | reverse complement strand
TTATTATTGCTTTTAGGTCAAATATTTTTCTACTCTATTGTTATTTATGCAATTTTTTGTTTTGCTGGATATTATAATTTTAATCTAAAAAGTTTTTTGAATATTCTTTTTTCTTTTAACAAAACATACTGGTTTATGGCGTGCTATTTAACTTTGTATGCATTGTCGCCGTTTATAAACAAACTAATTAATAAACTATCACAAAAAGAATTGTTAGTATTAGTTATTGTTACACTTTTACTTCCTGCGGATCTTTTGAAAGGTGATATAGGTAGAATAATTTGGTTTATTTTCCTTTATATCGCTGGCGCTTATATTCAACTATACCCAAACAAACTATCTAATAAGTTATGGATTAATTTAGTTATTTTCTTAGTTTCGTATACAGCTATTTTGTTGTTATACACACAAGAAAATATCAATTATTCTAATATGACAGACATACTTTGCTTGGTATCTTCGTTTGCATTATTTTTAACATTTAAAAATATAAAGATGCCACATTGCAAACTTATCAACTATATATCATCTGCAACATTAGGCGTATACTTAATTCACGATAACCCTTGGCTAAGTCCTATACTTTGGAGACAATGGTTAAATGTACCTTTGAATACTGCAAGTCAATCTTTTTGGTTGTTTGCTATATGTTCAGTCGCTGGGGTGTTTATTGCTTGTACTTTGATAGAGTGGCTAAGAGCCTTGGCAAAAAAAGGTATTGTAATACTTATAAAGAAAATTAAAAAAGAAAAAACCAACCCATAATTAGGTTGGTTTTTATTTTTGTTAAAAGTTAAATAATAACGTAAATATAATTTTTAATAAAAAAGACAGTTAAATATAACTGTCTTTTGTTGATTATTGTTGACCTTGTCCGCCGCCTTGAACGTGGTCTTGAGCTAAGATTGTTTTGCAGATTGCGTTTGATTTTACTCTGTTATAAGTAGCTTGTCTTGCTGCATCTGTGTTGACAACAGCTGTTACGTTTTCTTCAAACAAGTTAGTTGTGTCAATGTTGATTGTTGCGTTGCGGTCATATCCACCGTGAAGCATATATTCTTGAGTAAGTGGATTGATATAAGCATAATAACGAGTATATCTATAATCATCTGGTAGTTGTAGATTAGCTACTGTACCAAAACCTTCAAACAATTCGTCAGTTTTTTCTGGAGCAAGGTTTTCTGGTTTGAAACCATCACCAAAAGCCCAAGCAACATATTGACCATTGTCTAGTTTTTGTTTCATACTGTCAATTCTGTCAGTTAGGGTAGCTGGTATATTGTGACCAAAATCTAAAACACAAGCACCGTCTACATTTTTGTAAAGTTCTTTGACAAAGTCTACCATAAATTGTTTTTCATAAAAGACTTCTTCGTTTCTGTCACCATATTGGTCTCTTAAGTAGATAGCTGTATCTCTATCATAACCTAGGTCATAGATATTAGGTACTGTAGGATATTGAGCTCTTAATTGTTGGTCTCTTTGTAGACTAGAAAGGGTAGTTTGGTACCAAGCGATTTGTTTTTCTACTTGTTTGATTTTTTGGTTAAGACCGATACGAGAAAAACCACTGATAAGACCATTGTCTTTTTTTAGTCTGTCTTGATAACCTTTAAGTTCTTCTTGTAGGTTGCCCATAGTGATAGTAACTGATCTTTCTGCTCTACGTAGATCTTCTGCTTTGCCTAGACGTGCAAGACGTTGTACGGGGATAACAGGCATACCAGTTTTTTCACCTAATTCTCTTGCTATGTAGTTTGAGCCACAACCTGGTGCGCCGTATACTACGATTGATTTCTTTTTGTTAATCATAATAATTACCTCCGTTTTGTATATATTTTTTTATCTAACAAATTTAATATAACATATAAAAAACACTTTTTCAATAGGCAATTTTCAAAAATTTGAGATATTTTTTTATAAAAAAGTTGGTTTGTAAAAATTAATAAATTTTTGTTTGATTTTAAAGATTTTTTATTGATATTTTATACATAAAATATTGTTTGAAATGTGTTATATATAATGTATCAAAGTATCTATATATAAATACAAAATAAAAAAGCTGGGG
>JAZUPV010000093.1:0-10361 GCA_045605365.1 Clostridia bacterium | reverse complement strand
AGTTACTTTTAAGCATTTTTCATAACGACGTTTTGAGATGCCAAAGTATTGGTCTACATATTCTGTACGATAGAAGTAAACATAATTGTCTTTGTAATAAATATTAAGTGTTCTATCAGAGCCAGATTCTGTATCGCCAGTTTCATATGGTACATCATTGTCTACACCTACTACTGCAGGTATTTCGCCGATGGTTATTGCTAATACTGGTTTGTTGTCGATAATCTTGATGTCTACAACAACATCGATATACCAGTTAAGTATACTTGCGATTGATAGGTTTACTTGAGACTCTAGGTGATATTCTTTTCTATCTCTTAGAGTGTTAGTAAGAGTCTTTAGTAACTCGTCTGCACGAGATAGATCCATATAAGTTGCGTTGTCTTTTGGAGTGCCAACAAAAGGATCTATAGTATCTACAACTAAGTCAAAGCTAATACCTTGATAACCTTTAGTTGCGTCGCCACCTATAAACAATCCATCACAAGCAAGGTGTAGGTTGTTGTTGGTGTCGGTGTATATTTTTAGTAAAATTGGTTCTTTGATAACATCTGTAATACTGCTTAGGTCAATGCCTATAGTTAATACTCCGCTAGCATCTAGTTTTAGAGTAGTAAGCATAGGGATATATGTTTCGATCATTTCTAAAATATTGATATTTTTAGAAATGTCAGGCATATTGCTTAGTTCTACATAGATATCATTGTTTTGGTTAAACTTAATCATATCTAATATTGCATTAAGATCGCCACCTATAAACATAGGTACAAGTTCTTTTGCTGAAGTGATAATGTCTGCTAGGGCAGATTTTTCTAGATATGCTTTAAGTTTGTTGTAGTTTAGATATAGACCGCCGTTTGTGTTGTTGCTATTAAAGTAAGCAGCAAACTCTGCGTCTAATCCGCCGATAGAGTTTTTGTAAAGGTTGCCTTTGCCAGTTACTGATAGGTCGATAGCTAGTTGGTCAAGAAGTTTTTCAGTAATGTCAAGGTTTAGGTTGTCAAGGCTGATTTTTACATAATCTTTATATTCTTGGTGACCGTCTTCGTAAGTTACAAGTTCTGGTACACCTTTGAAGTTTGTTGTGTAAATATAAGCTGAACCTTTGATTGAGTATTGGTCAGTTGCTTCGTCACGGCTACTGTCCATAAGTGTTGCTATTTCGTCGATATAGTTGGTTAGTGTTGTGTAGTGACAGTAGTTTGATGCGGTAGGGCTAAGTAGTTCTACTTGGCTACCATATTTGTCTATATTAAAGTCAAGAGCAAAAGTTGTGCCGTCTGTTACTTGTATATCTGTTACAACTGTACCTTGGTTGTTGATGTCAATAGTGATATTGTCTACAACAAGTTGTAGGTTGTTTTCGGTTGCCTTTAGGCTAGTTAAGATTGCTAAGTTGATATCTTCTAGAGCTAAAGGTTTTTTGTTGTCTTGTTTGAATAAGTCATTTAGTTTTAAACTTGGGAAGGTGAAGTTTGTGCCAAAACGTTTGTTGATGTATTCGGTTATAGCAAATCTTTCGTCCCAGCTTGCTTTTAGGTTAAGTTCGTCGATGGTTAAGTATAATGTGCCGTTTTGATAAACAATATGAACATATTGATCAAATATTGTTGTAGATAGGTCAAAGTATACTTGGTTGTTAGCATAGCTTAAAACATAGTCTAATGTGTATGTGCCTAGATAATCTCCGTTTAGTACTTGTACTTGTACGTTGCCGGCAATTTGTCTAGTGATAAGAGTAGAAACTAAAGCATCAAGTTTGGTGTAGATATTGTCAAACTCTACATACTCTGTAGTGTCAAAGCTAAAGTTGTCTACATAAACATTGCTGTTAAGTTTGATATTTAGAGTAAAGTCTTGAGCTGAGATATTGATATTGTCAAACAGGTCGTTTTTGATGTCGATAACAATGCTAAAGTTGTCATAAACAAAAGTGATTTGTTTGTCAGTAACTGTTAGACAGTTAAATATCTCGATAAACTCGTCTATAGATTGAGTAAGGTCAACTTGTTGTTGTGGCTCGGCTTGAGAAACAACTGGTTGAGTAGTTTTGCCTTTGCCTAAGATAATGTCTAGTTCGTCAACTACTTTGCCGATTTTGTTAAGCAATGGCTCTAGTTCTTTTACTTCTAATCCGCCAACTTCTGGCAAGATAGTTAGTGTTAAGAAATCGTACAATTTGTTAAGTTGTGATACTGAGCAGTTAAGTTTTAAGTTGCCAAAGGTGATAAAGAACACATTTTCTTTGTTGCCATTTTGTTGCATAAACTTAATGTCAAGGTCACTGCCAAGGCTCTCAGTGGCAAGGGCGATATTGACACCTTTTGTTAAGTCTAGTATAGCGTTTGCATCTATTTGGTAATCACCTGCAACAACTTGCAAACCTAAATCAAAGTAGTTAGATACGATTGTGTTGTCTAAAACATTGATAAGTCTTAGGTAGTTGTTAAGGTCTTTGTAAACATCTTTGTTATAAGGTGTACTAATAGCCTTTGTGCTTGGGCTAGCTTGTAGTGTAAAGTCTATAGCTAATTGATTGTATTCAAATGGTTGGATATTTAATGTAACATTGTTAGCGTTGGCACTTAGTTGCAAGTAAATAATTTGATTGATATCAATTATTGTTCTTAGGTCTAATGCTATAGATAAAGTTTGGTCTTCAAAACTAAATCTACGCAAAACATTTGAGTATTGTTCGATTAAGGCTAAGATTTGTCCTGTGTTTAGGTCAACTTGTGGTATGCTAGGTGCTTTGAAATTGCTTAACATATCAGTTAATTGTGACATATCGATATATTTTGGTAGGACACTATTTATAACTGTGTTTAGTGTGTCAAATATATCTTTGTTAGCTTTTAGTCTTAAATCTTTGTAGTTTAGGTAAAGTTCACCATCAACATAAGTTGCTGCGATGATATAAGAATCTTGGTCAATAGTAGCATAGATTGTCATATCAATAGCTAGGTCTTTTACGTTAACGTCTGCAAGTATAATTAGGTCAACTAAAGTTGATTGATATTGTACTTGAGTATCTAGTGTAAAAGATAGTTGTTCGCTAGCAATTATATTTTTGATATTTTCGATATAAGTGATAAAGTCTTGATAATGTGTGTATGAGCTGTCGTCTACGTCAGCTACTGCTACGTTGCCGCATTTTAGAGTAGTAAAGTCTAACTCCAAACCTGATACTAGGCAAGTTGCTTTGTTGATGTAGCCGTTTTTGTTATTTAGTGTTAGAGCATAGTCTTTGCCTTGGATACTTAGAGAAGAGCCATCTGCTACAAGGCTTGTTATAAAGTCTTTAGTAGAGAAATTTTCTAAACTAAATTCTGGCAAGCTAGGCATATTGAAAGACACATCAAAACCAAATATATAACCTAATGTTGCGATAAGGTCTTGTGCTTGGTCAAAAGGTATCTTGATTTTTGTTTGGTCAATTTGAATATATAGTGTGTCGTTTTGAATATCAATATTGACAACTTTGTTTAGTACAACTGTGCTTAGGCTTAACTTTAAGTCGCCATCTAGATAGTTTGCTTTGATATTGGCAGTGTATGTAGTTTGACCAAAAGTTAAGTTAAGGTCGCCGTTGATACCTTTTGCGGTGATAGTATTAACTATTGCTTCTAGTGTAGGTGTGATGTCTTCTAGTTTTGTATAACCAGTTTTGTCAAAATAAATATCTTCTGGTTGGATAGAATCTACAAATATTGCAACTGCTATATCTTGGTAGTTGGCGATTATGCTTCTTATCATATTGTTTTTGATGATAAGTTTTGCATTGATGTCGCCGATAGATAAGTGTAGGCTGTTGCCACTAACGTTTATTAATCCTACTAGACCTAAAGCTTCTTTTATGCCTAGGGTAGGCATTGTAACAGGTTGTTGCAAGCTGTTTATTGTATTTGTTAGAGTTTGTACAAGAGTGTCTAATTGTTGTATTTGTAGTTGGCTTATTTTTTGTGGTAGTTCAGTTTTGATATAATCTAATATGTTGTTAAAGTCTTCTAATTTAGCACTTAGTTTGATAGAACCAAAATGTAGATACAACTGACCGTTGTCATATAGTATATTTAGTTGGTCTTTTAAAGAGTCGCTAGTTAGTCTAACAACCAAACCATCTTTAAAATTGATTTGCGTATAAGCTGATAATTGTTTGCCTTCGTAATCTACAGTAATATCAAGAGACATATATTTGTCTTGTAGTAGTTGGTTTGCAAAATCAACAAGGTTTGTTACTTTTTCTAATTCTTGATAAGTATCAGCGTCTTGTGGGTGGTTAACCTCTATATCGTGTTGATAAGTTTGTAGTTCTAAGTCGGCTTTTATTTTTATATCACCAGCATCAATGGTAGGTATGTTGACTGTTAGTACGTTTAAGTCTTTGTCAGTTGTTAGGTTTATCTTTTTGCCCATAACAACGATAGATATGTCATAACCAGTGGTTGTTTCTTCTTCGGTATAGTCTTCTAGCAAGGTAGCTATCATTGACATATCAAAGTTTTCAAACATATCTGGCATTTCAACTTTGACATTTAGTAGACCCATCACCTTGCTGATAGCTTGTATTAAAGAGTCTGTACTGATTGTGTACTTAAGGTCTTGTGTATTGTGACCGATTACTTTAAAGTTGCTATCCAAAACCGGTACGCTAATGTCACTAGCGCTAAGGTATAGTTGGTTGTCTACATATATTAGTTTTAAGTTATAATTATCGCCTTGATAGTTTAGGCTAAGTTCTCCATTGGCTGCGATTGTAGCAAAGCCACTTGTAGTATGAAGACCAGCAAACAAGTTTAGGTCGATAGTTTCTTGTTCTGTCTGTAGCGAAACCTTAGCATCAACAGAAAAGTTTCTTAACTGCATTAGATTGTTGACAATCTTAGTAAAGTTGCTTTCTGTTACTGTTTGGTTTATGTTAGAAGAGTTTCCATTGCCGATATTTGCGCTGGTATCATTGACCGGCACGAAAAACACTACGCCAACAGCTGTGACTAGTGTTATCAGCAAGTATGCTCCTATAAACTTTAATGATGTTAATACTTTTTTCATTTAAAAATATCCTTATCCTAAACAACTTCTGGTAGGGTAACTGGTTTGTTGATAATAAACTCTTGATGTGTTCTACCATTACATTGTGGGGTTAATATACCGTATTTGATACTGTAATGTTCGTCTATGTCGATTGTTTTGAAATGTATTCTACCGTCAACCATTGTCAATGATACGTTGACAACTACACTTGTAAAAGCTGGTAGGTCGTTTAGTCCGCTCATATGGCTCATTTGGTTAACGTAGTTTTTTACGCTGGTTTGTGGGTCAAGCACTAGTTGAAAGTTATAACATACAGCGCCGTCTTTGTCTGTGACCTTTTTGAAAGTTTGGCTTGGGTCGTTGATAACTGTCTTTGATGATACGATATAAGGTATGATTGTATCAGGACCTATACCCATAATAGCCTTGTACTCGTCTAGTGTTTGAGTTTTTGCTTTTGCTTTTGGGTAAGAAACATTGTAGATGTATTTTGATTGACCATTGTATCCACAATTGTCTAAAGAACAATTAATTTTATTGCCGGTTGATTTTTTAGAAATCTTTTCACCAACAATAACTGTTACTTGGTCTGGGGTAGACTTGTTATACAGTGCAAGTTCTCCAACGCTGATGATACCAGCACTTATAGATGACCCATAATAAGTTGTGCCGTCGTACATTTTTTCTGTATATATCTCTTGTTGGGCGATAGTGTCTACTATGCCGTTAGCATAAGTATAATAACTTGTAGCAAAATTGCCAAGGTTGTACTCTGCAGCAATAAATGCGTTTATTATAGAGTTCTTTTCTTTAAAAGGTACTTTGCTTGTATATCCTTGAGTTACTGCTATATCATAAGCATCATCTCTTAGTTCTGCTTCTGACATAGAAGCATAGTCTGGTGGTGGCAAGCTAGTGCCTAGCAAATTCTTTTTAAACCATACACCCACTACAGAACCAGTGGCTATACCTAAAACCAATAACACACATAAAGAAGCTAAAGAACGTTTTGTAAGTGGTTGTCTTTCTTTTTTCTCTTTTTCTTTTACTTTTTGTTTTTTAGGTTCTTTTGTTTTTGGTGTTGAGTCTATTTGTTTGGTTGGTTTTTGCTTAGGTTCTTTTGAGACAGGCTTTTGTTTTGCTGTGGTAGTTTTTGTTTTGCTGTCTTTGGTTTTATTAGTAGGTTGGACGTCTGTTGATTGTTTATCTTTTTTCATTGTCGTCTACCTTGTCTTTTTCGTTATTTTTTAGTAGTCCCCACAAAAATCTCAATGGCAAACTAGTTACTCTACTAATCTGTCTTGCAGAAGCTTTTGTGATGCTGACGATTTGGCCGATGATTGTTTCTACAACGCCTTTTGGCATAGAGTGCATTTCTGTAGCGGTCATACTAAAAGATTCTTTGATATACGCGCCAAGTTCTTCGTCGCTAAGTTTACGTTGAAAAACATTTTCTTTTGAGTTGTTGTACTTTTTGCAGAACGCTCTAAAGTTTTGTTCTGTTTCAAATCTGCCCAAAACATACTCGTGGTCAATGTGTTTATTTTTAAAATATCCTACTTCGCTAGTAAAGGTAGTTTTTACAAGGCGAGACATATTGTGTACTTTGCATATCATCTCGTCGACTTGGTTATAATCTTTTGCAGGTACTGTAGTTGCTCTACCGCAAAAAACTATGCCACGTCTAGAGTGACGAGCGTTAAACTTTTTAGCAAAGCTCACAGATACTTTTCTTAACCAAGACTCAATACTGATAGTCATATCTGCAACAGCTAGATAAAAGTTGGTTGCGTTTAGGTTGTAAGCAATAACTTTGTAAGAGCTGTCTTCTTTGAAAGTATCAACAGTGTCCAAAAATTGTTCTATGTCGTGTTTGTCAAACTGAACATTTTCTGCACTGCTAAAGCTAATGGTGTAGCTATCTATTAAACTAATCTTTCTAGCTTTTCTAGACATAATAATTATCCTTTAATTGATTTTGTTGTTACTATAACCAAAGGGCAAAAAACCCATATAATATGATTATAATAATTTACAAAATATATTATATATACATAAGGGTTTTAAGTCAATAGTTTTTAACAAAAAAGTGTCCCTTTTGCAACACTTATTTTTATATTTATGCAATGCCAAGCTTGTACTATTACTTGTTGACCTAAGTGTGGATTGTTAAAAATTTTGTTTGTGACAAAAATGCGACCCTTTGTTCGAGTTTTTGTGACTTTGTCTTTTTGTGACAAGATATAAGTCTAGACTTTTTACAAAACTCGATTTTGGTCAAAAATTTGGCTTCGACCAAATGGTTTTTTAAAAAGATATTGTCTATCGCCCTATTTTAGGGGTGTAAAAATAACAAAAAATTAACCCCGAACACACAGTCGGGGCGATAAATATGTTAAAAATATATACAAAATTGATTGAAATAGTATAATTTAGTGTTATAATAAAGGTGTTAAATGTATAATAAACATATAAACAATAATAATGATTTTTTTATAAAACTACAAAAAAGGTTTTACTAAAAAGTTAATTTTTACAAAGTTAATTTTACAAAAAGGAGTTAATCTATGAAGTGTCCCTATTGCAACAAACGTGTAGCCAAAGGCAGCAACGCTTGTCCACATTGTCAAAGGTCAATTGATAGCACCAATACAGAAGTTTTTGAGATAGATGACAATCAATCAAAACCTGTCAAAAAAGACAACTTTTTCAAAAAGGTTTTTATGTCATATATAACTTTTTGGACCAAGTATGTCGACTACAAATCTACTTCAAGTGTGTTTGAATTTTGTGCGGCATATATTATCAATATAATAGTATGCTGTCTATTATCTTTTCATTGGTGGTTGGTAGGTCCGTATTCTTTGGCGATGCTTGTGCCAATGTTTACACTTATTATGCGTAGGTTTAATGATGTGGGCTATCCGTTGCAATATTTGTTTTTAGGGTTGTTGCCGGGTGGTGGTGCGATAGCCATACTTATTATGTGCGCTTTGCCAAAAGACCATTATAGAAATAGACCTGATTTGCACGACTAATATTTATCCTTGCTTTTTTTGGCAAGGATTTTTTTATAACGCACAACCAGAAATTTAAAACAAAAAAATAAGTTAATGCTACCTAAAATATTTGTAACAAATATTTATTAAAAAATATCTGTCAAAATGTTTCACTTTTTTTATCAAAAGGCATATAATTTTTATACGAATATAATTAAAAGGGATTAAATATGAAAAGTATTATTAACATTGATTTTAATGGTTTGTATAATCAAAAGTTTGAAAAGAAGTATAACCAAGAATTGATTAAAACAACTATGGAGAGTTATTTTGCTAACAACCAACATTCTTTGTTTGCAAACATTGACCAAACTTCAGTAGACAATATTCTTGACTGTGCAGAATACATCAAACAAAATTTTGAAAACTTAATCGTAGTCGGTATTGGTGGTTCTTCACTAGCAACACAAGGTATACTTAACTCTATAAAAACAAAAGGTCTTAATGTTATCGTGTTAGACAACGTTGACCCAACACTAGTAGCAGATACCCTTGCATCAGTTGACCTAAAAAAGACTGCTTTTAACTTTGTTTCAAAAAGTGGCAACACTGTAGAAGTTTTGTCTGTATTGCAAATAGTTATCGATAAACTAAAAACAAAAGCCGCTGTAAAACGTCAAGTAGTAGTTACTACTACCGAAAGCGACAATCCACTATTTAGATTTGCTACCAAATACAAAGTAAGAGTAGTTGGTATGCCAAAAGATATCGTAGGTCGTTTTAGTGGTCTTAGTGCGGTAGGTTTGTTACCTGCGGCTGTGGCTGGTTTTGATATCAAAAAGATTTTGAAAGGCGCTAACAAAGTTTTGGCTTCTGTTAAAAAAGACCCACTTGACAACGATGCATATAGATATGCTATCTTGCAACATAGCTTTTTGAAAAAAGGCAAAGGCGAAATGGCAATCTTGCCTTATACCAACAGTTTGACAGATATCTATTATTACTATTCTCAAACACTTGCAGAAAGTTTGGGCAAAATCGACAAATGTCCAACAACCGTAGTTATGGTTGGTGCAAACTGTCAACATAGCTTTTTTGAAGAAGTTTTAGAAGGCAACAAATACAGATACACAATGCTAGTTAGACTAAACAAATTCCCTCAAGATATTAGACTAGAAAACAAAGAAATCATCGACAGCAACTGCGACTACCTAAGTCAAGTTATCAATGCTGAATGTCAAGCAACTCTACAAACATTGACCACTCACAAACGTAGTGCTTTTGTTATGAATGTAGAAAAAGTCGACGAAGAAAGCATCGGTGCGGTATTGACCTTTATGCAAATGACTATCTGCTATCTTGGCATCTTGATGAAGCTTAACCCATTCTTGCAACCAGCTGTAGAAGAACTAAAAGTTAATATTCATAGCCTAATCCAATCTAAACTAAAATAACAATCAAGCAGCACTTAATTTTGGTGCTGTTTTTTTATAATATATAACTTAAAGAAAATAAAAAACTTAGGTTTGAGTTTTGCGGTTTGACAAAAAATTTTTTACTAGGTATAATTTAAGTGTTAAAAGGAGTTTTTTAATAAAAATTTTTTATGAAAAAGAAAGCAAGTAGAAGAAGCATCTTAAAGAAATTGCGCAAAAGCCACACTATGAAAGAAGCTCTTGAGCTAGACTACAACAAAGACGGCGATGCGATAATCTCTATCGGGCTACAAGCAACTGATGACTTTTTCCATCCATATTCTTACAAATCTTATGACCTTATGAACCCAGACATCATAGACTATATCGATATGTGCGAAGGCAGTATACCTATGCAAGATAATATATGTCTAGATATCTATACAGAAGAGTCTACCACAAACGAAGAAAAGAAGCGCATCAGACAAACAGTAAAACGTCACAATGCAGAACAAGCTATCGTCGTAGAAAAAAATCTAAAAACTCAGATATGGCTTGGTACTATATTGTGTATTATTGGTGTGTTGATTTTGGTAGGCAAAATACTTTTGTGGGACGTGTTGCCTAATGATATGTTAGATACACTTATAGACATTATCGGTTGGGTGTTTTTGTGGGACGGTTCAGAGATATTTATCTTTGATATACCACCTTTGAAAAAACAACAACTACGCAGCTATCGTCTTATGAACGCTAAAGTGCACGTTAGACAATATGACCGCAAAATCAAACGTCTATATCATATCGGCGAAGAAGAAGATGAAGAAGAATAATAACTAAACAAAAAAAAGACTTTAATATTCAAGTGTTTTTTTATTACTCAACCTTTTGATAAGTATCAATAAAAGATTGT
>JAZUPV010000092.1:0-27597 GCA_045605365.1 Clostridia bacterium | reverse complement strand
GCTACGATCCGACTTCACCAGCGTGACCGTGTTGAACACGTAGAGATGTATCTCTTACTTCACGAGCTTTTTCACCAAAGATAGCACGAAGCAATCTTTCTTCTGGAGTAAGTTCAGTTTCACCTTTTGGAGTTACCTTACCAACAAGGATATCACCTGCTCTTACATAAGCACCTACACGGATAATACCGTTTTCGTCCAAGTTTTTAAGAGCGTCTTCACCAAGGTTAGGGATATCACGAGTGATTTCTTCGTCGCCTAGTTTAGTTGCTCTAGCTTTTGTATCTTCTACCTTAAGTGTGATAGAAGTCAAGATGTCTTCTTTAGAGATACGCTCAGAAATTAGTATAGCGTCCTCATAGTTGTAACCTTCCCAGTTCATATATGCGATAAGCATATTTTTACCAAGTGCCAACTCGCCATCTTTTGTTGAGAAACCATCGGCAAGTGTATCACCTTTTTCTACACGTTGATTTTTTACAACGCAAGGTTTTTGGTTGATACAAGTGTCTTGGTTTGTTTTTGTAAATTTGATTAATTTGTATGTATCAGTTTCGCCATTGTCATTTTTAACTCTGATTTCTGTTGAAGATACATATGATACAAAACCTGCTTCTTTAGCAAGAATCATACTACCACTATCATGAGCTATCTTATGTTCGATACCTGTACCAATCATAGGAGCTTCGGTTCTGATTAGTGGAACAGCCTGACGTTGCATGTTAGAACCCATCATCGCACGGGCTGTATCGTCGTTGGCGATAAATGGAATCAAGCAAGTAGCTGCTGAAATAAATTGTCTTGGGCTTACGTCAACGTAGTCAATCATAGAACTTGATACTTCCATAACTGTATCTCTGTATCTACAAATTACACGTGAGTTAACAAATCTGTTGTTTTCGTCAAGTGGTTCTACAGCTTGAGCAACATAGTTGTTTTCTTCTTCGTCAGCCATTAGGTATACTACTTTGTTAGTAACTACACCTTTTTCTTTATCTACAACTCTGTATGGAGATAGTAAGAAACCATACTCGTTGATTTTTGCATAGGTTGCGATTGAGTTGATAAGACCGATACCTTGACCTTCTGGAGTTTCAAGAGCACATATACGGCCATAATGGCTATAGTGAATATCACGAACTTCAGCGGTAGCACGTTCTTTCTTAACACCACCAGGACCTACAGCTGAGATTTTACGTTTTTGAGTAAGTTCACTGATAGGGTTAACTTGGTCCATAAGTTGTGACAATTGTGAACTTGCCAAGAAATCTTTTAATGCTTTATTAATAGGTCTAGCGTTGATAACTGAAGATGGGTTAACAGTTGTTAGGTCTTGAGCCTGCAAAGTCTCACGGATAACACCAGCAAGTTTGTTAACACCACTACGGAAGGCACCTGCCATCAATTCGCCAACAGAAGCGATACGACGGTTAGCAAGGTGGTCGATATTGTCTATACCACCGATACCATTGTTAAGACCTAGGTGATAACTGATGGTAGCATAGATATCGTCCATAGTTAGTTGGAAGCTCATAAGTTGCTTAGCGTTTTCTCTAATAGCATCTTCACGTTCTTCTTTAGTTTTAAATTCTTTCAACAATTTCATCAATGTTGGATAGTGTACCATTTCATTGATGCCAAGTTCTTGTTCGTCACATGGGAAGATGTCGCTTAGTCTAACTCTTGCGTTACCCAAAACTTTGTGACCAACAAAATCAGTACCGTCCATAAGGAAAGCACCTTTGTTTGTCTTTGCTCTAACCCAAACTTCGTTGATACCAGCTGCTTGAATCTTTTTAGCAACATCGCTAGTGATAGTTTCGCCAGCTTTAACAAAAGTTGTTTTGCCAGATACTACATCTTTAAATGCAACTTGGTTAGTGATACGTGTAGCAATACTTAACTTTTTGTCAAGTTTGTAACGACCAACACGGTTTAAGTTGTAATATTGATGTGTAAAGAACAAAGAGTTAATATAATTATGTGTAGCCTCAGCAGAAGGTATTTCTGATGGGCGCATTTTACGAGAAAGTTCAATCAAAGCTTCTTCTTGAGTTTGTTGAGGTTCTTTTTCTAAAGTGTTCAAAATAAGTGGGTCGTTACCAAACAAATCTGCGATTTGTTTTGAATCAAGACCAAAACACTTTAAGAAAACACCAAGAGAAACTTTGCTACTTCTGTCAACGATAATCTTTAATAAGTCGTTAGCATTTTGTTCTACTTCGATCCAAGTACCACGAGTAGGTATGATTGTACCATTAAACAACCATTTACCAGTTTTGTCTTGGACAGTGTCAAAATAAACACTTGGAGAACGAACGATTTGGCTAACTACAACACGTTGAATACCATTAAAAATGAAAGAGCCCTCTTCGGTCATTAGAGGAATATCACCCAAGAATACTTCTTGTTCGATTACTTCTCCATCTTCCTTTCTAACAAGTCTTACTCTTGCCTTCAATGCAACTGAGTAGGTAACCCCCTTGCGAACACACTCCTCGCGTGTGTATTTGCTAGTTGGGTCTAGTGTGTAATTGACAAAATAAATTTCGGCTTTTCCACTATAATCAGTAATAGGTGAAAATTCTTCTAAGATTTCACCAATGCCCTTTTCTAAAAATTCTTTGTAGGCACTTTTTTGTACGTCAAGTAGATAAGGCATTTCAATAAGTTCTTCAATTTTTGCAAAGCATTTACGCTCTACTTTGCCGTACTTAACGTTTTTGATAGCAGGTTTTGACTCTACCATAATGGCTCCTTCATAAATCAATTTTTATATTTAGTTGTATAGTATTGGTAATATTAAAAACTTTTTTTTATAAACTATATAAAAATAGTTGTTTTTTTGTTTTATTTATGGTACTTTTAACTACGAGCAAATACAAAAGTGGGATAATACCATATTATACCAATATAATGCAATTTAGAGTCTATCACAACTTAAACTTTTAGTCAATAAATTTTAAAAATTTTTTTCACTTTTTTTTAAAATTTACTTGACTTTTTTTATTTTTACAAAAAAATATTTTTTTTAATTAAAAAATTATGTTTTTTATTTTTACCTAACAAATTGCCTTATATCGCCCATAACACCTAAGTTATAGCCCAACTAATAAAATAGACCTGTACGAACAACCCTGCCACGTGTGTCAAGGGGCAAAAATTTTTTATAAAAATTTGTTAAATTTATCTAAAATTATATTTTTTTATCATAACACAACCTATTATATATAATATAGGTCTATGGCTTTTTGACATAAATTATATATAAGTAATATAACAAAACAAAAAAGAGTTTGGATAACCAAACTCTTTTTTTTGTTATTAAAGTGCCTCAACAGTGATTGAAACATCATAACTAGGTACTACAAATATAATTGCATTATTTGTTGAACCAGCCTCTACAGTGTATTCTTCAAATACACTTGATGCAGAAATCTTACCTGTAGCTTTGATAGAATCATAACCAATCTTAAAGGTTATATTCTTACCACCAGCTACACTTAAGCCTCTAGCATCCATAAGGACAATCTTTTCACCCATAGCGAATTCTTTGCGACTTGTACTTGTAACTTCACGAGTAGATTCGTTATATAGGTAAATTAAAATTTGTCCGTTATCAGTTATTGTAAAGGTTTTTTCTGTGTAAACTTTGATTGAACTATTGACAATGTCCCAACCTTCGCCATTTGTTTGGATAGTTGTTAGGTAACCTTCGATATCTATTAAGTTACCTTCTGGGTCTACCTTAATCTCAACCATACCAAAGTCTGAAGCATCAGTTGTTTCTGGAGCGTCTCCGTTATAAGCAGTTTCAAAAGCGTCTGCTTGTTTGTAAGCTACATAACCTACTTTTGATACACTACCGTCAACGTCTTTTAGTACATAACCGATAGCACCACCAGTAACGATTTGAGTAGAGTCAATGTTTTTGTTAGTTTCGCCTGTACTAATAGCATACTTGATAATAGAACCAGATCTTACATAACCGAACAATCCACCAGCATAAGATAATGCTGAACTGAATTGGCTACATTCGATATATTGACTATTGTAAACGTTGGTTACTTCAGAACTTTCTACCATACCAACTACACCACCAGTATAGTCATAACCACGAGTAAATGTCTTAACAATACCGTCGTTTTGTGCACGGTTAATCTTACCATTTTCTAGTAAGTAACCTACTATACCACCACCATAAGTGTATGCAGTAAAGTTTGCAGAATAAGAAACGATATTTGCGTAGTTGTGAACATATTCTAGATAAGCTTCTGAATTGGTATTGCTTGCGGTATATGCACCTTTTAGGTATCCTACTACACCACCAACATAAGTGTTACCTAATGTTGAGAATGCACCGATGTTGACATCAATCTCATCAACTTCGTCTATACCAGCTACTTGGTTTTCTCCACGATATTCAGCAGGGATCTTAGTTTCGTTGTCAGGTTTTAAAACCTTGATATTAGACAACTTAACTGGGTCTGCAAGAGAGCTATTTGCATAGGTTAATGATCCAGATACGGCACCTGTAAAGATGTTATATTTAGAATAACCTGACAAGTTGGCTTCAATTTGAATATTGTTGATTGAAGTGTTGTGACCTTTTGCAACTAATGCGCCCATATACATACTCTTTAGAGCACTAGATTCTTCATAAGTTTGACTTGTAGCATCAACCTTGATATAAGAATCTACTATATAACCATTTCTTAAAGATGCACCTTGAGCGTATCCAATAAGACCTGCGTACATATCATTTTCTGAATCAATTATCATATTTGATATTGTATGGTTGTTAAAATCAAGCACACCTGTAAATGGATTGTCTAAAGTACCGATTGGGGTCCAATATTTGCCATTTAAGTTAATATCTTGAGTTAATCTAAAGATAATTTGAGTTCCGTCAGCAACTTTACATTTAATAAAGCCATTGTTTAGGTTATAAGCTACCCAAGCAAGTTCTTTTGCTGAAGAAATGTTGTAGTAGATAAAGTCAAATTCGTTTTCGTTATCTGCTCTATTTAAAATAGATTTTCCACTAGCATTGGTCAATACTAAGTCTTCACACTCAGAGTTGATCCAGTTTTTGCCAAGTCTACGTATTGTAGCATTGGTTTTTGTACCAGTGTTAAGAGCATATTCACTACTCCAAACGTTGATCATATCCCAACCTAAATTA
The DNA here is from genome assembly GCA_045605365.1 of Clostridia bacterium. Lineage (GTDB taxonomy): Bacteria > Bacillota > Clostridia > Christensenellales > UBA1242 > CAKVLS01. The sequence continues at coordinate 22,412 of JAZUPV010000092.1, read as the reverse complement.
TCTAAGTTTGTAGGAGTTGGGTCTACATTGCCTAGAACAGCATCAAAGCCAGGTTGTGGTTGACCAGCAACCATCTTATGTTCGTTCCAAGCATAACTAATGTAAACTGATTTTGCATCGGTATCTGCAGAGTTGTTTGCAGTATTTTTTGCGTTGGTTAAGTTATAAACTCTTGCAAAACTTGATGTTGTATCTACATTGTAAGCATAATAAGCACATCTATCTTGAATATCAACAAATGTTTCGCTTGCTGTACCATCTATTTGCAAGTTGCCACCCACGCCAGCATCATCTACATAACTGTCTGTTATGCTACTACTATTTTGCATTGTTGTAACAAGACCAGCAACTGTACCAGTACCTTGTACTTGATGAACGATAGTATTGCTATAACTACGAGTAATTGTAGAGTTGTCTAAGGTATTGGCAATACCAGCACTTTGTGTGTCAGCAGAGATTTTACCATATTTGTAATTGTCTACTGCACTGCTGTCTGCATTGTCCAAACTGTCAATTTCGTTATAACAGTAACTAATATGAGAATTAACTGCACTGTGTACAAAACCTGCTGCATAGTTAACTCCAGTTATTGTTGGAGAAATCAAACCAACATTGGTTATTGTTGCATCTATAACAAATCCAAACAATGAACCAAAGCTTGTGCCACTTCTATCTTTGTAAGCACTACTATTGTTAATAGTCATATATTTAATTGTATATCCGTCACCATCAAATGTACCACGGAAAGGATAATCTATAGTACCGATAGGTTCAAATAGTTTGTTAGACAAATCAATGTTTGCCAATAACTTAAATGTCAAGCCTGAAGTTTTGATTGCTCCAGAGTTAACGCCAGCGCTCAATGATGCTAGTTGTTCTGCAGTAGATATACCATAAGTGTTGCTTGCGATAGACTCTACTTGCTGAGTATAATCTTCCCACATTGTATAGCTGTTGTTTAGTTTCAAAGTTGGATACCAAGTATCAACTTCTTGTACCCAGATAGCGTTGTTTGCAGGAGCTAGCAACTTAATGCCATATTCTGTACCAGCAGCATCTTTGTAGTAGTACTTCATATTGTTAGAAGTTTTTTGTTCTACACCACGAGTACTATTTAATATGTTTTCGATAGATGCTTCGTCATCTGATTGGTCATAAGCATAACCAGCGTAGTCTGCAGTACCTTTTAGGTAATAAACATTGCTACATATGATATATGCACTATAACCTGCGATAGAACCTCTACCAAAAGCATAGTCACCACTATAATTAATAATACCTATATTATAAGTATTGTTAATTTTGCAGTTGCCATAAGATTCTGCGCCACCAGTGTCGCCTGGGTTGTAGTTTAGTTGTAAAGCTGTATTTTCTACAACGTTATAACCAAAGCCAAAATCACCTTCTTTAACAACAGCAGTCATACCGATTATACCGCCGATAAAGTTATAACCTTTACCACCACCGGCAATTTCACCCATATTGTAGCTGTTATTAATTTCGTAATTTCCGCTAAATGCTGTGATATTGTTTGTGTCACCTACAGTTATAGTACCAAAAGACAATCCAACTATACCACCTGTACCACATACAGTAACACTACTTGAGATGTTAGTAGTGATAGTGTTGATATTGTAGCATTGTTCGATTTTGCTACCTGTACTATAAGCTTCGTTAATACCAACTATACCGCCTACACCACTTACAGCATAGCTTAGGTAGTTGGTTGTAAATGTAATATCACCATTGTTAGCACATTTGTAAACATATCCTAAGTTAGAACCAACTATTCCACCTACAGCAAACTTAGCTGAACCGCGAGTTTCGCTCAATGGATTCAATGGTTGATTGGTCAATTTATAGGCTGTGCCCATAAAGTCGTTAGAGTTAAAACTTCTTACGTTTAGAATACCTTTGTTGATAATTTGAGATTGTATAGTAGTATCTATATTCAAATTACCAATAGATATACCTGCAAAGCCACCAACATATAACTGATGAGCAGAACTGATAACGTTAATTGTACCTAAGTTAGTATGGATTACACCAGTTGTTTCGTTATTTACATTGTCAACAAGACCATAAAAACCACCAACAACAACTGTTGCTGTATAATTAATATAATCTGTGATAGTATCATCAACTGTGATAGTACCTTCGTTTACAGTATTTTTTGTTGTGGTTATTGACGAAGCCCAACCAACAACACCACCAATCATCAATAAAGGTTCTCTGCTTAATTCTCCTGGTGTCGGACCTCTATATTCTGATGCACTAACTAAGCTAATATTTCCATAGTTAGAACAATCTTTGATAGTAGTTGCTTCAGCAGCAACACCACCTACCCTGTGTGCACCCTTCACGGTATTGGCATTAGTACAATTCTCAATTATGCCAGCATCTAGTTTACCAACTATTCCTCCAGCACATGATCTGTCATATAAAGCTTCTATATGACCACCATAAGTATTTAAGTTTTTGATAACGGCTTTTGCATGAGAAACATAACCAAATACGCCAACATAGTCTGTTGCAGCTAAGGTACTATTAACTGTTGTATAGTTAATATAGTGACTGTCACCATCAAAGACACCTTTAAATGGATTTGTTTTTGTACCTATTGGCTTCCAGTATTTACTACTTAAGTCAATATCTTTAGTTAATTTATAGTATTTTTCTTCATTTTTGTAAGAACCGATACCTTTGTTAACTAATACTGCAAGTTTTGCAAGGTCTTCTGCAGTAGAAATCTTATAAGGATCTGCAGATGTTCCGCTACCTTCAAAGACTGGTATTGGGTTGCCTTGATCGTCCTTAGAAGGGTCTTCAGCAATGAAGTCTTCCCAAGAATATGTCTTAGAGAATTTTTTGATAGATGGATATTTTGTGCAACCTGCAAGTGAATTTGCATAGAAGTTTTCGCCAAAATCCCAAATATCTTGATTGAAGTTACGATAAGCAAATGCTTTATAACCTATAGTTAGAGTACCAAGGGTTTTGCCGTCTTCGGTTGAAGCAGTCACAAAGTTGAAAGGTTTGCTACCTGCAGCCACATCAACATCAATAACGCTTTCTGGTAAAGTAAAGCAAATGTGTAAATTGTGTACACCTTCGACTTCTTCAAGTTGAAGTTCTGATTTGTATCCATAAGCAAGCAACATATTGTTTAGATAGTTACCTAGAGCTAATGAAGTACCGATATTAGGTAAAGTAACAATATATCTGTCATTGTTTTGTTTTTCTACATTGTTATAAACAACTGGGTTGTTATACAACATATCAAAGTGTGTTACACCAAATAGACCATAACTTGTTCCTACTCCCACACCTGTTACAGATGTTGAACCAATATTATGTATTGCTTTGCTTGGGGTTTTGTCCACAACGTTTTTGTCTAGTGTGATATATGGAGCATCATAGTTAGTGATAAACAATGGTGCGATATATCCATTAGATGGGATACTTGCTGGAGCTGGGTTTGTTGTACCATAAGCAGAATATGTATAGTAGCAATTTTCAAAACGATTTTTTGCTTGTAATGCAGAAGCTAGGTCAATATATTGTTGGTTAACTTCTGGCACACCATCATCAGTTGGAGTAACGCCATCAGCTTTTAGACCTTTGCCGTCTATATCATACATATACATATCTAGTTGATAGTCTGTTCTTAAACTTTCTACACCGATAAAACCACCAGCTACACGATAAACGTTTTGTTGTGGTACGATAAATGCCGCATCACTTATTAGCCAGTTGTTTGCAGCAACGCAATCTTCAAACTTAGGCAATGAATCAGCATGGTATGCGTTAAATCCTGCTAGGTTGGTTGCGATGATTTGGTTATAAGTTGCACTTGAATTGTATGGTAACAAATCATATTGTGCAGCAAATACAAAACCATTGCTATATAACAACATTGCAGCAGTGTTAACTGTACCAACCATACCACCCATGATTGATTTTGCTCTAACAGAACCAGTTACAACTACATTCTTTAGTTTGCCGCCAACCATACGACCTACTGCACCACCAGCAACGGTAGCGTTTAGGTTGCGTACGTCTGCGTGAGAAATTGAGTTTGTGATACTACCTTGGTTGTTAAAACCAACTATACCACCAATAGTAACAGTCTTGGTACCATTGTTAAATAAGTTTTGATTATGAGTATCAGATATCAAACCTACACCGGTTGCACGGATAGTTTCTCTATCTTTTTCGCTATAATCTAGAGTAATGTTAGTCAAGACACCACGGTTTTCACCGACTACACCGCCAGTCATAAAGTCGCCTCTTAGAGACTGCTTGTTGGCTTGTAGTACAAATGTAGCATCGTTAACTAAGTTGTCGGTAGCAACTAGACCAAACATACCACCAACTACACGACCCGCAACGTGAACTTCACCTTGAACGGTTGAGTTAGTAATATGATAATCATAGTCAAGTTCGTTAACAGCAGGGTCGATTAACTTAGCATCTAGTATACCGATTATGCCACCAGCATAAGAGATGTTTTGGTTAACGGTGTTGTTATAATCTTGATATGAGCTGCCTGTTGTTGGCAAACCAACTAGTTTTAATTTTTCGTTAGTTAGTTGACCATTACCTGTTAATCTTTCGTACATTAAGAATTTAACGCCGGCTTCGGTAGGTACTACGAATACTGAGTTGACGTTTGTAGAAACTGTAATGTCAGTAAATCTAACATCACCAGTAGCATAACCAATCAATCCACCTACGATATTTCTACCAAGTACAACGCTGTTTTCGTCTACTGAAGTAACATTAACATTGCTGATAATTGTGTATTGTTTGTATACGTCGTCTTGTTCTTCTGTAGGCAATGTCACAGGTTCTGCATAAGCTCTACCTGCAAGACCACCTACATAAGTGTGAGCCGAACTAACAATTTCACCTACTTGAATATTTAAGTCTGTGATAATACTATTTTTTATCTCACCAAACAAACCAAATGATTGTTGAGATGTTGAGCTTGACTCATAAGTAAGTACGATATTGCTTAAAGTCATGCTGTTACCTTCTAAGAATCCCCACAATGTACGTGTTGATGTTGAAGGAGTTTTGAATGCAAAATCTATATCTGTAACAAGTCTATAATAGTTACGTGTAGAAACTATAGCTGTGTGAGCATTAGCGTCTTTTAAATAAGCATTAAAGCTTGCTAGGTCATAGATTAAGTAAGGATTTGTTTTTGTACCGACATTTAAATTAGTGTAGTAATATTGAATATTTTCTACTACTTTATAAGTAAATGTACCAAAGCCATCTTCTGTGTTGTTGTTAAATACTAAGTCACAATTGTTGTATCTATCTAATGATAGGTCTATTGTGATAGAATCTATACCAGTTTCATAAGTAGCACCGATAACATTTACTTCTAAATATTCGTGAGCACCATCTCTTTCGATAGTTTGATATGGGTTTTTGTCAGTATTTACCAAACTTGGATAAGTTGTTTGGTTGGTCTCCCAAATAAATGTTGTAGCACCTTCGGCATATACTTCTGTGTAGTTAGTAACTACAGCTGTCTTTTTGTTAGCTTCGTTGCCAACTTGTACAAGCTCATATCCGCCGCCTTCTAATTCTTCTAGGGTATAAGTTATGATACCTGTATGTTCGTCACCTTCGTACCAACGAGTGATGATAGACTCTATATTGGTATATGGATCTCTAATTTTTTCGGTTTTTGGATATAAGAATACTTTTTCACTCTCAGCGCCACCTGTTTCGTAATAAACAGATCTTGCAGTACGTGTTAATTGTAGGTAGTTTGAAGTACCTGCTTGTTCATAACGTTTTGTAGTAGTATTGTATGCAAATGTATAAGAATCACTATAGGTCTTTGATTTGCCTACATAATCACTACGAGAGAAAGTTGCTATTTGAGTATTAACTAGTACTGGTTTACCATCTTTAACTATCCAAGTGTGACCTTCTGCATTGTCTGCGTCATCAGCCTCCATAGCAATATCGAAGGTTGAGAAAGTTGCAGTTGTTGAGAAGTTGTCTTGAGATATTTTTCTAGCTGGTTCGTTTTCTAGTTGATAATAATCACCTGCTAGATAGAAGCAGTTAGAAATGACACCACTATATACAACTATAACACCACCATCTCTACCGATACCAGTAAATGGAGATGCTGTACGGCTGTTGCTTGCTATTTTTGAGATAGAATAGCAGTTGTTAACAACAGCTTCGTTGTTGTTAGTAAATACAAAACCTGCACTCATTTCTGATGCTGAAACAGCTATGTTGCTGTAACAATCTTGGATATTGCCTGAGTTGGTATAAACAAATCCACCTGCTACACCACTTGTTTGGATACCGCCACCAGTATGAACAATTGTAGTGTCTGAAGTCTTTTGAATACCTTGTGTAAAGCAACGATAGATTTCTGCGTTTTGTGCGTTTTCTGTTACAAATCCACCAGTAAAGTATGTGTCAATATCGGTTGATTTGTTGATTATTTTTGCACCTGTTACATAACAAGTACTGATAATTTTGTTATTTTGAGCTACAAAGCCACCAACATTGCCTGATGATGTAAACTCAAAGTTTTCTACCTTAGAGTTGGTTAAGAATCCGTTGTTGATACCAACCAAACCGCCATTATAACCAGCTGTTAAAATTTCGTTATTAAGGTCAAATTTTAACTTACCTGTAGTTGTACAGTTTGTTATGATACCGTCGTTGACAGCTACTATACCACCGAAGTTGATGCTAGTTAAGGCTGATGCATTTACTTCTAATGGATTGATAACTGCTGGCAAATTAATATCACTTATATATTCGCCGGTATATTCGTCAAGGCGACTATTGTTTACTACTGATTGTAGATAATAAACTGTGATATTGCTCAAGACTTTTTCTGCCTGCAAACTAGCAAATAAACCTATATTGCCTACTTGAGTTGCTGCAGATTCGCCCGTTTCTGCACCGGTTGATGAGTATGCCTCAAAACCAGTAATATAAATAGTATAACCGTTACCATCTAGGCTAGAGATTGCTGTTGTGATTGGTTTGTGATGGTCAAGTTCTATATCAGCTATTAGACGATAATCTTTGCCCTCCTCCATAGCATATAGTTCTTCTGCTGTTTGGATAGGGATAGGATTTTTTATGTCAGCTTGATAATCAAACATTAAGCCAAATTCTAATTGATAATTAGAAGAATTAACTGCTGTAGAAACTTGTCCTTCTTCTGGCAAGTCAACTACTGGCAAGCCGTTTTCGTAACCAATTGCAAATTCTGCTCTAATTGTTGTAACTTGGTCTACTTCGTAACCATATACAGCAAAATAATCATTGTATGAGATAAAGTTGAATATGTTGTTGTATTTAATGTTGCCAGCTTCTAGTTGATGATAGCTTGGGTGACCTTCGATACTGCAAAGATCATTGCATAGGTAGTACCAAACGTCTTCTTTGCTTAGAGCATTTTCTAGTCTTGCTAGCAAGTTACGTATTGTTAATCTTTGAGAACCATTGTCAAAGACATAATCAATGTCACTATAATAAGCACTAACTTTTAGTCTTAAGTTATAAGGAGTATATATTGGCAACAACAATAGGTTATTGCTTACGCTCTCTACGGTAACTGACTTGATGGTATATAAAGTTATTAAGAAGTCTTTTGTCTTGGTTGCGGTAAATGCACCTGCAGATGTGTTATCTGTTTTTGTTACTGTGGCGGTTATTCTAACTGTTTTGCCTAGTAACTCAATTGCATTTTGGTCAACTTTGAAATAATATTCGCTGCCTACTTTTGTAGGTAACAATGATTTTCTTAAAGCGTAATAGTCTACAGTTTCGTCATCATCTAGATCCATCAACTTTTCGTCAGGTTGACCTGATGCATCTAAAATCATTACGCTCCAATCAATTTCGCCTTCAAAATTGTTAACTGTTACGTCTAATAGGTTGTTAGTACCGATTGGCACGTTGCCTTTTAGCCCTTGGTTGTTAAGGTCGAAGTTGATTGTTGGTTGTGACAAACTCTTGATGTTGTATATAGCATCAAAAGGTCTAACTTGTTCGTTGTCGTTGTAGAACTTAACTTGTAGTCTAAACTCTGTAAGGTCTGGCACTTCGCTACCAATAAGTACGCTTAGATAATATAATTTGCTATAAGAATAAATACTGTCTGTTGTACTAATTAAAGAATCGGCGCCTGTCGTTTTGTTAAGTTTGATACCATAACCAGTGATATACTCTCCGCTACCTTCTCCACTAGGATAAGTAGAAAGAGCCTTTTCGACACCGACAACTTGACCATCTTTGTTTTCTATTTTGTTGCGGTCAAATTGTAACTGTGTCAATGTAATATCATAGCCAGAGTTTGTTGTGTAGCAAACTTCTAGTCTATCAAATCTACTAAAGTATGGGTAAACTTCGATTGTTAACAATGCTGGTACACCGTTAAAGATATGTGTATCTGTACCATCTTTTGTTAGATAATCGCTATAGTTACTGTACAAACCTAAGTCTACACTTACGATAGATTGTGGTTTGATAGTCAAACTCAAGTCTTTGTTAATAGAAGACTTTAGAGAACTGCGGAAGTTGATTTTGAACTCTTTATCTTCTGATAGCAGGTTGTCTTCTTCTGACAAGCCTTTGTCATAAGGATAAGCTATTGAGTATTTTACTTTTACAGCTACAACTTCGTTTGTTGTTGGGTCATAGATTGTTTCTGAAGCTGATGGGTTGATAGTTAACTCATCACTATCTTCAAACTCACCTAATTGTTCGTTATAAAGTTTTTCTACAAAAGCGATATCGTCATCTAAGATGTCTGTTTCAACTACTACAGTAAATACCAATGTTTGTAGTTGGGTCATCTCCATATTGGTTGAGTTTGACTCAAAGTAGATGTTTGTTGCACCGTTTTTTACACTAACATAGAAGTCTTTTGCAAGATAATCAAGTTGAACTTTGCTACTCTTCATACCTTCGCTACCAACAAAATCTTTGTATGTAACACTTAGATATGGTATAGCAGTTATCTTAACATTGGTTAAAGTTTTAACCTTTGCTATGATAGAAGCAACTTCATTAAATGGTATATCAACATAATAGTAGTTGTTGATGTTGTCATACAACCATTCTTTATTGATGATAAAGTTTTCTGTACAATTGCTATCACCTAAGATATATCTTATGCTGATTTCTTGGTTAGCTTGCAAGTTAAGATCTTTAGATAATAATTCTCTTTGATATTCTATTTGAGAGAACAATGGAGCTTTTGTTTTGATTAAAACTTCTACAGGCTCAGTTTCTAAGTTAGAAACTTTGCTGCTTTGTGTAAGGTTGCTTGACTCGTATAGGTTATAATCGTTAACACCTAGTTTTACAATCAAGTTGATTTGAATTAAGCAAGAATAGTTAAGTTGTGAAGAAACAGTAAGTATTGCACTGCCTTCGCCTACTACTTGGAAAGTACCATTTTTATTAACTTTAACAACGTTTGTGTTAGAAGAAGATATATTTAGTCTTGCAGTTTTTTGAGTTAATGGATTAACTGTTACATCTGCAAAAGTATTAAGATTGTGAGTGTTTACACCGATAAGTTGACTTAGTGTTAGAGAACCATCATCAATGTTGTTATAGAACAAAATGATTGTCTTTTCGTCAACGTAGATATAACCATCTTGTTTTACTTCGTCTAGTTTGTCAGGAGTATATCCGTCAAGGTTGTTGTCAAACTTAACATCAATTATAAGTGGCAAGTTTGCAAATAATACTTTGCCATCTTCTCTTGTGATATATGGCAAGCCATCATTGATACCTTCGGTAGTTTGCCAGAATTTTTCTGGGTCACCGTCAGCTGCTACATAAGAACCATTACCCTTTCTCAATCCTAGTGTTGCTAGTGGGTCATCTGGATTAATTGTTGCTATGCTGTAGGTAGAATAATATGTTGCATCTGGGTCAATTTCGTCATCACTGTTTAGACCGGTTGGTTTAGCACCTACTGGAGTACCTTGTATAGTACCAGTGCCTCTACAGTAGAAGTTGTCTACTGTGTTGCCTACACCTAAATTGCCTATGAATGCACCTACGCAATAACTGTTGTTAACAGAAATGTTTATATTGCTTGCGCAGTAGTTAATTACGCTTTCGTCGTCTACGTTTGCTGCAAAACCACCTACATAAGTATTGGTATCAGCGTCGCTTAGACATTTGATGTCATAAGTTGTGTTGTTTGTATAATAAGAAATAACGTAAGAGAAAGAAACTTGTGTTGCAAGTAATGTACCAGCAAAACCACCAAGGTAATTGTCACCAACTACATAGTCTCTTGCTGTTAGAGAATCACTATTGTAATTTTCTGCACTACTGTATGCTATTTCACTAGCTTCTGCATATCCTACAAATCCACCTACGTTTTCTCTAGCAAATACTCTTGTTATTGAGAATGAATTGTTGATTGTTGCATATTGAGCAAAACCTACAAATCCACCTACTCTGCTAAAACCATTTGCAGTTATTTTACCTTGAACACTAAGGTTGCTAATGGTTGTTACTTCTGGGTGATCTTTTTGTCCAACGATAGCGCCAAACACACCACCTATACCAATATTGGTTAAAGCTGATTGAGATGCGCCTTCTGGCAACGCAACTGTGATATTTGTTACTACGTCATAACCAGAAGTACCGTAGTTAATTTCTATTTCGTCTTCTCTACCGATATCAAGCAAACTACCAACTACGTCAGTGTTAAGAGAGTTGTAACCAACCATACCACCAACATATAGTTCAGAAGCACTAACTTGTGTTGCTATGTTTGCGGTACAATTGATGCTAATACCTGATTGTGAGTTTTCTATCTTGCCTTGGTTGTAACCAACAAGACCACCAAACCACATACTGTATTGATAAGAAATGTTAATATCGTTAAATGTTACTGTACAATTTTCTATTGTGCCATTAGACAAGTTTTTACCTACAAGTCCACCAAAGTGGATACTTGAGAAAGTTGTTTGAACAAAGTCATAAGTTATATCTAGGTTTTTAAGTTTGCCTGAGTTAGCACCTATCAAACCAAAATATGCATAAGGGCTTGTACCTGCTGTGGCATAACTTAAACCTGTGATTTTGTGTTGTTTGTTTAGTCTTTCGTACTTGCCGTTGATACCACCCATAAATGGAGTTGTTTCTGTAAGAGCAAGTGGCTCCCAGTTGTCTGTAACATTAACGTCAGCGGTCATCATATAGAACTTGTCTAGAGCAAGAGAAACATCTTTTAGATCTTGATAAGAACTAATATGATAAGGGTTTGCTTCGCTACCATCTGCTACAGATACAAATATCTCAACTACGCCGTCCCAGTCATAAGTGTATTTGTTATCTTTAAAGTCAGTAATTTTATCTTCTGGGATAATAAGCAATCTTGCGTTACCAACACTCTTTGGCATAACTGTTAGAGTGTTAGTTTGTTTGTTATAAACAACATCAAATTTTGAATTTGTTTTGTCAAATCTTGCAGGAGCATCTGCAAAGTCTAAAATTGTGTCACTATCTTCTGCTAGTTGTACCCATTTAACTTTGTTGTTAAATACGCCTTTTGCAGGTAGTGTGCTTATTTTTAAGTCTTTAGAAGTGTCTACACCTTGTTTAAAGTATAACAAATCGTTTGATACACCATCAACAATCAATGATTGTACTGGTATTGGGTCACGTATAATAAACTCTTGAGATGTTGCAACAAGTCTATCAAATTCTTGTACTTGAGCTACGATAAATACACTCTTTGGATAACTTTCTATAGGATAATCTGCATTAACACTAAAGATATTGCCGTTGCGCAATAGTATATTAGAATTTTCTGCTTTGCCGTCTACACGTACAACATATTGAACTTGACCAGCATAAGTTGCATTGGCTGGAGTTATTGTAACAGGTACGTTAACAGAAGTATAAGATTCTTCTGCGTTGGTTAGGTCAAAATAACCTAGGTTGTTTGGATTGTACAACTCTGTTCTCATATCTGTTGTATCGATATATATTGACTCAATAGGTATGTATACACTAGTTGTAAATTCTCTTACAATTTCGTCACCATCGTGGTTGGTTAGGGTGATTGTTACCGTATATGTCTCTGTAGTATTTTTTAAGAAAATAAAACTATTTGTTGTTGGGTTTAGACTAAATGTTTCGTCTGTGATTACCCCATCAGTAACAGTAAGTTCTGTACCACCTAAAGTTACTTGATAACTGATATTGTTATACTCTGCGTTTAGTGGTTTTGTTGTTAGCAACAATTTTACTGTTTTGTTTTGTTTTGCAACGATGTTAGTTAAAGATTCGTTTATTCTGTCTAGTTTGCCTACGTTGTTGTTAGAGTCTGAGTTTAATCCTACTAAGAAATCGCTAATAGGTTTATAAACGCTAACTTTAAAGAACTTGATACCTTCTAGTGTTGTACTAGAAACTTGTATTGTAGTAGTACCAACAGAAAGTGGTGTCAATCTAAATATAGAACCAATCTTTTCTACTTTTACTATGCCTTCGTCCAAGCTCTTAGCTCTTAGTGTCATAGTATCAGCATCTGCTGGAGTTAGTACTAATTGAAAATCAAGATAACTTACTGCGTCAAGGTTTAGCTTGACTACGCTAGCATCACCAAAGCCAGAAGTGATAGTTTCTTCATTTTGAACATATGTAAATTGATCGATGCTTTGTATGCCTTGTCTTACAAGAAGTTTTACTGTAGTTGTTGCTCTTAAACTTTCTTTTTCTGGTACGGTTGCTTTGATAACTAGTTTGAATCTACCGCTATCAGCTGGAGTTAAGGCTCCTGGTACCATCTTGATAAAGAATGTTGTATCGTTATCAAAAGTATTGTCTAAGATATTTACTGGACCGTTGGCTTTGATTTCAAAATATCTTTCAATCAAAGTTTGGTTATCTACCAACGTATCGTTATCATATAGTTCTACGGTAAATTGTCCGTTTTCGTCAGAGATTTCTCTAGGGTTGCTTATCGCAACGTGCATTCTAGAACCGTTTGTTTCGTCGTTGGTGTACAACACAAGTTCGTGGTAATCTGTACGAACAACGTCGTTTATCTCAAAATCTTTTGCATATAAGTCGCAGATTAAATCTAAATCTTTGTGATAATCAAACTGCCCTTCAAAACCAGTTAGTTCAACTTGAAATTTTAATACATAGTCAAGGTCATATCTAATAGCATTTACTCTAAACATAAAGTACTGTTTGTTGCCGATAGTATAGATTTGACTAGTTGTTGGATAAGCTGTTACTGGAGAAGATGTTGTAAACACTGGCAACTCAATATGTATGCTTTGAAGAGTTTTTACTTCTAAAATAACATTGATATAGTTTAGAGAGTCGATATTTTTTGCAAGAGTGATTGTATCAGTGATTATGTTCTCTGGCAAAATGTCTGCAAGTGTAGAACCTTTGTATAGAACCATATCTTCTGGCAAGATTTCGTCTACAAGTTTTACTGTTAATCTTGTTGGGTCTATACCCTCTTCATCGTTGCCCATATGGTCGACTAGTTTTGCAAAAACAACAACTTCTTCTAAAGCTGTGTCACCATTGATAACTGTTAGTTTGCCTGTGTTGGCATCTATAACGATATCATTGGTATTTGTCTCCATACCAAACTTGATAAATGTTTGGTTGCTATCTTCTGGAGAAAGTTTTAATGCGGTGCTGTAGTTGATTGTTGCTTCAGCACCAGTTTTTCTTACAAGAGCTAAGGTATAGTCTTCTTTAAAGTTTATACCTGTTGCCTTTTTTATTACGTTGATTTTTAGACTAGCAGATTTGCCACCTTCACTTGTAGTAACTGTCATAGTAGTTGTACCAGGTGCTACTGCTGTGATTGTCTTTTTTACGCCTTTGTCAATAACATTGTTAATTGGGTTTACTGAGATGTATTCTGGGTTAGAAAAACTAAATGCTGGCACGTAGTTAAAATCTTTTGGTGCACCAGACATAGTAATAGAAATTTCTTCACTAGGTCCGTCAACATATAGAGTGATACTTCCATCTTCAGCTCTGGCTTGTTGAGTAGTTATCGAAACGGTCAAGTTTTTGTACTTGTCGCTACAACCAAAAACAAGGCCCGATAGCCCCACAAACATTATCATTAAAAATGTTAATATCTTTTTCATAATTTTTCCTCTCAGTTGACACCCTTAAAAGGCGCAAATAAAATATTGCCAATTTAACATTTTAATTATATTTATTTTGTCTCAAAGTGTCAAATAAATTACTATTATATAATAATATAATATATATATTTAAAACCCGCCAAAAACACTGGGTTTTACCTTTCAAAAAATAGGATAATTTTAACCAAAAAATACAACAAAATTAACCAAATTTTATACCAAAAATTTACTCAATTTTTATAAATTTTTGTCACTAAAAATGATAACAATTTTAACATTTTTTACTAAAAAATTACCCTAAAAAACTATCAAAATATCCTTCAAAAAAACTAAAATTTTTAACCACAAAAATATCAAAAACAGTACAAATTTTTAGTATATTTTCAACAAAAAAAGGCTGTTTATTTATACTAAAAACAGCTTTTGTTTAAACTTGTTATAAATATTAAAAACTACATTATTTTTACTAAAAACTAATAAATTTATATGCGTTTAATAAAAAATCAATCTAAATATCAATCTTTAACCAGCCACCTTTTAACACAACATCAATCACAAAAAAAGAAAAGGCAAATTGCCTTTTCTCTTTTTTATTAGATTGAAATGCCAGATCTCTCTGAAGCAACATAATTCATGTGTTGATTATACAATTCATTTTGTACTTTTTCTGGTTTAAACCAATCCCACAAATAACCTTGTGAACTTGTACCAGACCAATCAAAGCCACGACCTTTTGTATAAGTATGTTTAGACACACCAGATACAGTTTCATTTCCCGAATATGTATTAGAGTCTGTACTATATTCATATCCAGTTATACCGCCAGTGCTTAATTTTAAGCGAAGATTTATTTGATAATTTTCTGTTGTTGGTACGAATAAAACATAGTCTGTCCATTGGCTAAAAGTACACCATTCATAATAACTACGAACTGTAGAAGAATTTGAAGATGTTTTTACAGAATAGTTACCATAAATAGATGATGAAGAGTTTTTATTATTCTTTATTGTGCAGCCGGTAGCAAAACCAACAATTCCACCCGCACATGAATCATAGCTATAATCTGAATCATATACAGTAGAAGAAGTTATATTGCTCCTCTTACTTTTTTGACTAGACGTTTGTGTATGAGAAGAAACTGATGCTTCATTTGTACAAGAGTCAATCGTTAGACTAGAAGCATAGCCTATAATACCACCCGCATAAGAATCTTCATCGGTTGCATCACCATTATTAGCAGAAATTAATTTTTTATTTGCACAAGAAGTAAATGTTCCACCATAAGCATAACCAACAATTCCACCAGCATAAGTAGTAGAACTTCTAGAGCTAACTATTAATTTGCCTGAAGTACTTACAGTATTACAATCATTAAATGATGTTGAACTAGACTCACCACATATGCCACCAACAGCATATGCTTTTACTTCTATAGCCGCATCACTTTTGCACGACTTAACTTCTGGAGCTCCATAAGCGTAACCTATTATTCCACCAACACTATCTAGTGATAGAGAATATAAAGAAATTGAACTACCGTTTGCAGCTGAACAAGATGATATGGTCGAACCAGAATCAATATAACCTACAACACCACCTAAATAACATGAAGAATATGCTTCTTCTACATTGGCTGTAGATAATACAAATTTAGAAGTAATATTGCTATAAGTACCGGCTATATAACCAATTACAACACCAAAATACGAAGAATCTACATTAAAACCAGTAAATTCTGAAGTTGTAACGTTATATGTGATAGAAGAAGTAGAGCCGCCGCTAGCCTTACCAATAAAGAATCCACCATAAGAAGCATCTATATCGCAATCTTTATATTCACTATAAGTATCACCAAACATTTTGCTTCCGCTTCCAACTAAAGTGCCAACATATTCCCCCACTACAGCACCTGCAAAAGTTCCATCTATTGTTTGATTTTGAAGCTTATTTCCAGAAACAGATACTGAAGCGGCACCTGTACCAAGATAACCAATAATACCGCCCGAAATATATGCATAAACTGATTTACCTGTTGTTGTAAGACTGTTCCCCGTTATTGTTCCACCTACATTAAGGTTTCCGACAATACCACCTGCATAGCTTTCTCCACTAACAGAGTTTTCTACTGTATTATTAGTAATTGTTATTGTTGTAGTATCTGCCTTACCAACAATACCACCTGCACTTGCAGCATTTCCAGCGTTTACTTTAGATTTTACAGCGCAATTATCAACTGTGATTTCTGCTGCAGAATAACCAATTACGCCACCAGAATGGCTCTCATCAACATTATTAACTGATAGTGATGTTACATTGACTGTACAGTTTGTTACAGAAACACCGCCTGCACCAGCAACACCAATTACGCCACCAGTGATATCTCCAAGAACTTTTGATGGGTTAACGTTAAACTTGTCAATTATAGAGCCTTTGCTTGCTTTAGAATAACCAATCAAGCCGCCTACATACCAACCAGTATAATCTCCACCGATTTTATATTTCTTGCTAGTACTGTTGATTGTATATAGTGTAGAATCGTCTGCATAACCTACAAAACCACCTACGTAACCATCTACATTGATTGTTGTTTGAATTTGAGTAGAAGTCTCAACTGTAGCATTTGTAGAAGTAAAGCTAATTGTACCACCAGTTAATCTACCAACAATACCACCAACATATGCATTTGACTTATTGTCAGCAGTTCCTGTGATAGTTGCACCACTTTCGTTATACATATTAGTAATGATTGCAGTTTTTGCCCAACCAACGAATCCACCTACATTATAGCCAGCAGCAGTCAATGTTCCTAGAGCAATTTCGTTTTTAGCAGTTACTTTATTTGTAGAAGAAAGCGTTGAACCTTCCATTTTACCAGCTGTTCCACCAACACTTATTTGTCCAGAAGCAGGAGCGGCCACAATGCTAATTTTTGACTTACTAATACTTGAATCAATAATTATACCAGCGTTTGCTACACCAACTAATCCCCCTACAGCAGACTCTACAGTTAAGCTTGCACTAATTGTTTTTGCAGTTGATTCTAACTTAGATAGGGTAACTGCATTTGTACCTTTGTTTGCTACACCAATAATACCGCCAGCAGATACAACATCCACTCCGCTATTATCAAAGGTTAAATCTGTGTTTAATTTAACTTCTGATATAACAATGTCTCCATCAGAAGAATTAATAGTTCCAACAAAACCGCCTGCGCTATTAGCAGAAATTGTTGCTGTACCTAAGGTCATTGCTGATGCTGTATAAATCTCACCTTTAGACATATAACCAATTACGCCACCTGCACTTGAGGTTGCACTTGTTGCTTTTACGCTAGTTGCAGTTGTTGAAATTAACATACTGTTAGCATTAGTAATTGTGCCGCCAACAAATTGACCAAACACACCACCAACAACGTCTGTACCAGAAATTGTAGTGCCTTTGTTTTCGATAGTCTTGTAAGAAGAAATTCCGTGAGAATAACCTACAACACCACCAGTATATTTTATACCTGTAATATCAGCATTGTTTGTTACTGTTCCGTCAAATGAATAAGTTTTGCCATAGGCGATAATTCCACCAGCAACACCAGTTGACGCAGCAACTGTGCCTGTTGAAGCGTTGCTACTTGCGGTAATTTTTACAGAAGTTGTTGTAGCAACTAAACCGCCTGCATATTCAGTACCACTAATTGCAGCTTCGTTAGAACTTGCACTGATTGTTCCGTTTGTAGAGTGAGATACGATACCTGCAGCATTGGTACCTGTTACAGCACCTTTATTAACTGCAGTAGTTATCTTGCCACCTGTTGAATGACCAACAATTCCACCTACTGTACTATTAAATGTATTAGGTATCCAAGTACCAGAATCTTTAGTATGAACAGTAGTGTTTGTATTTTCAATAGTAGCATTGTTGTAAACAGCTGATAGGTTGTTTTCGCTACCAGATTGAACATATTGTCCAACAACACCACCCATATGTTTAGCATAACCAGACATATTAGCATTGTTAGTAACAGTTAAAAGTTTTACAACGCTACTATTATTGGTTGCACCACCTACAATACCACCTGCAACAACTGTTGAAGATCCAGCATTTGTAGGAATACTAAATGATCCAGCATTTGTAGCATTTTCTATATCAGTAGTTTGATCAACACGACCAGCAATACCACCGATATATGCATTATAAGTTTTGCCGCTAATTGTTGATAATGTTACTGCTCCAGTATTTTTTACATATTCTATTTGAGAATTTGTAATGTTTGCACTAGCTGCAGTATCTTTTATAACAACACCGACTATTCCACCAAGATATACATTAGCTTGTGCGTCAGAATAATTTTTAACAGCACAGTTACTTGTCAATACATTAGCACTTGTACCGCTAATAATTGAACCAGAAACATAACCAGCAATACCACCAGCACCAACTACAGCTTTTACTTCTGAAACTGTAACTGGAGTATCTGCGGTTGCATTGTCATAAGTAATGGTTGTATCAATTGCTTTTGCAATTATACCACCAGCATATTCATAAGAAGCGATAGATTTAGAAGTTGTTACTTCGCAGTTTTTGATAGTGCTATCAGAAGCATAACCTACTAAACCACCCGCATATGTATTTGCTGACAAGTCGCAACTACCAATATATTTGCAAGTAGTTAATGTAGAATCTTCCATCTTGCCTACAAAACCTGCACTAATATCTTCACCATCAACAATTGCTTTTGATGTAGAATTTGTAACTTGACATACTACTGCATGAGCAATAAAGCCACTTGCTATTTCTGTTCCTGTTACGTTGACATTAGACTCAACTGTAAGACCACTATCAGTAAAGTTGTTTGCATAGCCGATATAAGCACCTGCTTTTACACCTTCAACTTCTACTGTGGCTGCGTTTTTGAATACGTTAGTTTTGTCTGTTGGTTTAATTTCACCGCCAGTATAATAACCAACATATCCACCAACCCAACCGCCGTCTCTATTATTTTGTACAACAAAGTCTTCGTCATCAACCTTGACGATGTTGACATCATCTAATACACCGCCTTCAAGATATCCTATGATACCGCCGGCAAAATGCATTGTAAATGCTACAGCATTATCAACAGTTGGAGATGGGAAGAAGTAAGCTATTGTCTTGTTAGAAACGTTTTCATTCTTGCCTTCTAGTTTAGTTGTTAATATATCAACGTTTTTGATTTTTGCGACATTTCCAGAAGAAGTCATATATGCTGCTAAGATACCAGTTTGAGAATATGCTTCTGTAATAGTAAAGTCATAAGCATAAGCTTCGTCTGCAAATACTCTAAACAAACCATGTCTAGAATTTAAGTCTTTTAATTTTTTGTTATTTCCGTCTAAATCTCCACGGAAGAATACACCATTTTCGTCCCAAGAATCTGACCAGTTGTCATAAGCTGCAAATGAGATATCATTCATTAAGATATAATAACTCTTTACACCTTTTGAGTGGTCACCAAGAACGAACGCTTCAAATATACCAGCATTGGTTATTTGGTAAGGACTGTTAAAGAATCCGTTTGTTTTGTTGCCGTCTTCTTGCTTACCGTTACCAGTATATAGCATATTAAGAAGTCTTGCCTTACCTGTAGGGCTAGCTATTGTATAATCTACATTTACAACACCATAACCATAGTTGAACCATGTATTTGTCATAGGAGTTGTATATTGGCCAGACAAATCACTATTAAGAATAACTTGTACTGGGTATGAGTTTGAATACCAGTTGCCATTGACGTCAAGATTTTTTGCCATTACTCCTAAATCGCCCATTGAATAAATATTAGTCAATTTAGATGTTTGTGTAGGAGCATGTTTTGTATCGTCATCGGCAGCTTTGTGGTCACCAGTATAGGCGTTTTCGTCATAATAGTTATATTTTAATGTTTTTGTATTAGTTTTTACAAAAGCATAAATATTGCTATAAGAGTTTTCTCCGCCAAACACGTTAGAAACTGTATAGCAGCTAGAAATATAACCAGCGTTGCTGTTTACAAAACCACTAGCTGATCCGCTTGAATTAGAACTAATAAGTCCTGTTGCAAGGCTAGATAGAATACTACCAGTAGCTGCGTTTTCTACAACTAAACCTGCAGCAATACCATCTGTAGTTGTTACTGTAGCTATTGAGAAGCAGTTAAGTATAATACCATTGTTTGTACCAACCAAACCTGCTACGTTTTTACCTTTGATAGTACCAGAAGTACCACAAGATATAAGCATACCATTGTTTGTTTTTGCTATCATACCAACTTTGTCGGTAACTGATGCATTCAAGTTAATATTTGCATTATGCATCAACAAACCAGAAACTACTGCATATTGACCAATACTTTCAAATACATAACTTGTGCCGCTGTTGCATTTTATAGTAAAGCCGTTTGCTCTAAAGAATACACCTTTGTTAAGAGTAATAGGGCTACTAATTGTATAGTCGGCAATTAGCTCGTAATGTTTGTAAGCTTCAAAAGATACACCACTACCTGTTACTTCGATTGGGTTAAGTTTTGTACCAGATACTTGAGAATATATATCTTCATCTTCTTCAATGTATTGTTCTATACGAGAATATACTGTTGTATGTGTAGTATTTAATACATCTTTGATATGCTTTGTAAGCATATTTTGATTATTTGGAGTAGAAATAACCAAATTAACTCTTTCTGCTAGAGAAATAGTTGCTTGTTTATCTTCTTCGGTTGCTTTTGTCCAAGTAAAGTCTTTAGTTGTTTTGTCTATGATTGTTTGGCTAAGATTCTTTACTGAACCTGCTACTGTAACTGAATTAAAGTATTGGTTAGTATAGAAACCAAATAATGTTTCGTTATAATACAATCCGTCAAATGGTGTATATGCACCAGTAGTATTGATTGTTGTAACAATACCAAATAATTGACCTACTGAGTACTCGGCAAGTTTACCACTAACAAGTTCGATGTTTGCAACTTCTGGATAGTAGAATGTAACGGCTACTACTGTTCCATTTGATGCAGCAGCAGGGATATATTCTTTTACTTGACCAGCAATACCGCCATATATAACGGCTTTTGCGTGTGGTTCATTTTCTTTGCGACTTAGGATAGAAACATTTGAGTATACGATACTACTTGTCATACTTAGTATACTTGGAGCAGCATCACCAATAAATCCACCAGCCACAATATAAGTATCAGTACCAGTCACAACAATATCTATAGTAGAGATTGAGAATGCAATTGATACTTCTGCAACGCCTTGTGCTACTGTGTCATCTATCTTACCTATTAAACCACCAACACCTTTAAAGTCACCACCGTTAGAATCAATCAACATTGTATGTGACTCTTGTATAGCACTAATAAGTGAAATGTTATAAGTTTTACCTATTATACCGCCAATATTAAATGCTTGGTTAGTTGTATTAGAATAAGCACTATTATCTTTAAAGTAGATGTTTGCGTTAGTGTTTAAGTTAGAAAGAATACTATAAGTATTAAATCCTATTACACCACCGACATCAACCTTTGTCTTTGAACCAACATAAACTGATAGGTCTTGTTCGCCTTCAGAAGATATCACAGAGCCTGGGTCAGAATCGTTGCTATCATATACGTCAAGGTTGCTGTTTTTGTAATACAAACCAGCAGCATCCCATTCGTTGATACCAACAACACCACCGATACTTGCTTTAGAATTTAGGTAAGCAACAATTTCAACGTTTTGTACTTTTACATTGTTTAGCTTACTTACTAAATCAGAATCTGCAGATTGTAGTTTTTGAACTGAGCCTGCGATACCACCGATATACATAGCATTTTTGGTAGAAACATAGTTGCCACCATCAACACTAGAGCCTACATTAAATAATAATTCGCCATTAGATTGAACGTCACTATTAGCATTAGGTTCGTAAATAACGTCTGTTAAAGAGCCTGATAAGTATCCTACAACACCACCAGCGTATAACATATCAACGTCTTTAATTTGAATACCAGTACCAGCAGCATCTTTTTCGCCAGACCGAAACAGAGCCGCACACTGCCGGCCGCAAACTCATCCAGGTTCTCCCGGCGGGAGGCGATCTCCTCCGCCACGGTGGTATAGCGCACGATGGGGCCAGCCACCAACTGGGGAAAGAGGGCGATATAGAGGGCCACATGGAGGGGATTTTTGGCAACCGGCGCCGCGCCCCGGTAGACATCGATCACATAGCTCATCCCCTGGAAGGTAAAAAAGGAGA
>JAZUPV010000091.1:0-3032 GCA_045605365.1 Clostridia bacterium | reverse complement strand
AAAAATTTAAATACAAATATTTTTTTAGTAGTTAAAATTGTGCCTATATGGTAATATATATGTATAAAGTAAAAAGGTATAATATGTTTAATATATTTTCTCAAAAACTTAATAAACATAAATAAGCCAAAGTAGGTCTTGCTTTAGGTGGTGGGGCGACAAGAGGTTTTGCTCATCTTGGCGCAATGAGAGCCTTTGAAGAAGCAGGTATACAATTTGACTATGTTGCAGGTACTAGTGCTGGTAGTCTTGCTGGTGCGCTATATAGTGCGGGGCTTAGCTATGAACAAATGTACGAAATAGCCAAAGATATTGATGCCAAAGATATCAAAACTAGCAAAGTGTTTTTTGTGCCGTCAAAAACGACAGGTATACAAAATATTATCCAAGACGCTATAGGCAATATCAACTTTAGTCAGTTAAAAGTGCCTTTTGCGGCGGTGGCAGTTGACCTTATTAGTGGTGACGAAGTTGTCATTACTCGTGGCAACGTTGCAAAAGCTGTTGCGGGTAGTTGTGCCGTACCGGGCTTTTTTGCTCCGGTTGATTTTGAAAATATGCATCTCTCAGATGGTGGCCTTCAAAACAATATACCAAGTGACGTTTTAAGGCTATATGATTGCGACTATGTTATCGCTATAGATGTCAATTCTACTAGGGGACAAGGTACAGAGTCAACCAAGGTTTTAGATGTACTTGCGGCGTCTTTGCGTATAATGATGAAAAGCAACAGTGTCAAAGGATATATCAATGCTGATATAGTTATTCAGCCAGATACAAAACGTTTTAAATCTACCAAAGTAGAAGGTATGGACGAAATGATCGAAGAAGGCTATATCGCTACTAAAGAACGTATCCCAGAGATTTTGCGACTTATAAGTAAACGTCCTAAACGCAAAAAATCTTGCTATAACGAAATTTATCCGCCTACAATAATCTAATATTTGCTTATGTTATGATATGTTCATATAATATACAAAGGAAAACATTATGGAAAGAAAAAGTAAACTAACTATAAAGATAACTATTTTTTGTGTGTTGATAGTGGCTTATCTTGTGAGTTTGTTATTTGCAAAACAAATAGAAGGGCTTATCAATACGAGTACTCACAGTGTCAACAAAGAAGGTGCAGTCGTACAAACCACCGACACGCAAATACATTATATAGATGTTGGGCAGGGTGATTGTACTGTTATAGAATTGCCAAACAACAAACTTCTTATGATAGATACAGGTATCAAGTCAAAAATAACTCAACTAAAAAACTATCTTGACGAAGTTATCTTTGATAAAGCTGTTTATAATAACTCTATAGATTATCTTATTTTGACACATACTGACGCAGACCATATCGGCGGTGCAGTTAGTATAATCAATTCTTACGAAATCAAAACTATCTATCGTCCTAACTTGACAGTACCTACTACTTCAAAAATGTGGAAAAATACTGTCACTGCAATAGAAGACGAAGTGCCTGCAGAAAAGATTATCTATACCGACAAAGATACTCCAGCTATTGTATATGACGACCCTAACGGTACTAGTAGAGATTATTCGTTTAGTTTTTATGCTCCTATACAAGAGAGCTTTTCTAACAACAACGATTATTCTCCATTTATGATTTTCAAAATCGGTACAAAAACTTTTATGTTTACTGGAGATGCTAGTGATAGTATAGAAAAAGACGTCTTAGACTATTATGCAAGTGATTTGTCTATATTAGATGTTGACGTATTAAAAGCTGGTCATCACGGTAGCGGGTCTTCTAGTTGTGAAGAGTTTTTACAAGCGACCACTCCAAAGTACGCCGTTATCAGCTGTGGCAAAGATAATTCGTATGGACACCCACACAATGATACCATAGAGCGTTTTACCAATATCGGTGCTGCGATTTTGCGTACAGATACTAGCGGTACAATACTTGCTTTTGTCAATGACGATAACGAAATAAACTTTATCGCAGATTATTTTGAACCTAACACTTATTATATAGAATGGTGGTATTGTGGTTTGACTATTCTTGCTGCGGTAGGTGCAGGTTTGTTTGTTCGCAAGGGCAAAAGATATAGCACAAGAAGAACTGACAGATAATAACAAAAGAACCAAAATTGTCAATATTTTGGTTCTTTTTTTGTCTATGTGGCATATTTATTTTGAAAAACGCTTAAAAAATGTTATTCTTAAATTAGTCAAAAAGGTTATCAAAATATTTTTGACAAACTGATTATTGCAACTTATTTTTTTGGGGGCTTGTATGAAATCAAACATTACCAGTGTATGCTTTTTAAACGATTATAACAAAGCAATCTCTACTATGGTCTCTGACAAACTAGACCTATATTATGCAGATATTAATGATTATCTTGAGTTTAATATGGTCAACGCCAACGAAGTTATCGCTAAGTGTGGTGTAGAATATTTAGAAAAGTTAGAGATTGATAGTGTCAAGAGTGTTGCTTCTTTTGAAAACGCCGTTATATCAATAGAGCCACGTCTTTTTATCAAGCAAAAGAGCCTTAACGCTCTAAAAAATAGCGGAATAGTTATCTATGTTAGACTACCTAAAAAAGTGTATGCCGACCAAATAAACAAAGCAAAAAAAGATAAAAAAGACGAAATGCTAAATATCTTAAACGTGTATGACGATTATGACAAAATCTGTACACAAAATGCAGACATAATTATTGATAGCAAAAATCTTAACGAAAAGTCTATCTACAAAAAAATGCTAAAACATATTGAGATGTATTTTACAGATAACAAAATATAATTTGGTTTGTAAACATATAATATAAACGAGGTATTTATGGAAAATCTTTTAGTTAATTATCTACGTATGACTGCTGTCAATATGATTGCAGAAGCCAACTCTGGTCACCCGGGTATATGCCTTGGGGCTAGTCCTATTATTTATACAATTTACAAAAATATGGCTTTCAACCCAAACGACCCTGACTTTATCAATCGTGACAGGTTTACTCTATCAGCAGGGCACGGCAGCGCTATGCTATATTCTACTTTAGGAAGTCGGA
>JAZUPV010000090.1:0-27107 GCA_045605365.1 Clostridia bacterium | reverse complement strand
CAAGCACGCTGACAAGTCGTCACCATAAGCAGTGTTAGATATAACTTTTACAAGCTCTGGGTCGTCTTTGCCTGCAAACTTGCCTTGGTTAGAAGCAACATTAACATAAGCAGTTCTTTTTGTTATGGTATAAGTTGCACTTGACTTTTCACGAATGTTTAAGTTTTTAGATATTAAGTCTGCGCTTGATATTGTATAACTACCAGCACCAAGTTTTTCTAGGTTGCCTTCGGTTACAATCTTTAGTGATCCTGATACGTTAGATACATCAATGTTGTTAAGGGCATTGCCCGCAATGTCTTGTATCTCAAAGGTCAAAGCTTGCAATGGGTCACCATATACACTAGATTTGTTTTGTGGTACGATTTTAACATCTCTTTGCAAAATCTTTAGTGTACCGTTAACAACTGATACTCTGTAGTTAGGATTTTCTGTATTGATAGTTGCTGTGATTGGATAATCACCAACATCTTCTTTAGAACTGGTCTTGCCAAGAGTATAGTCGATAGTATCTATACCAATAAGACCAGTTATTGTAGAAGTAAACTCTGGGTCATTAGCGCCAAACACTTTTGACTTATCGTCAATATCAATTACGACATTTCTTGGGTTGATGGTTAAGATACATTGAGCAAGTACAGTGTTGCCGTTTAGTGGATAAACTTTAACACTATATATACCAGCGTTTACTGGTGGTTCTGTGCTCTCAGGATAATCGACTGAACTGTATTTGTATACTAGGCTGACACCATCTGGTACATTTTGTGCTACTACAGATTTTGGCAAACCATCGTATGCTGCTGTTAGGTTGTTGATAATTATGTCTGTACTTTTAGAGTTGATAGAAATCGACACGCTATCTTTGATAGAGCTATCCTTTTTGCTCATAGCGGTTATGATAACCGTACCTAGTTGCAATGGGGTAACTTTACCTGCGTCGTTGACGCTAGCTATCTTGCTATCACTTGTAGACCAAACAACATCTTTTTGTGATGCCTTGGCTGGTGTTAGCACTGCCTCTAAAGTAAAATCTTCACCAACAATGACATATTGGGGTACACCCGTTATCTTTATGTCAGTTATTTTTGGTGCGCCGCACGCGGCAAAAACCGTGCCTGTCAACACAAGCATACACAATAATAAGATTATTTTAGAAAACTTTTTCATATCAACACCTCTTGTCAATAGTTTATCAAAGTTACACAGTACGACATTATAGTATAATTATATATAATATAATATATTATTTACCATATAATAGGCAAATATTTTAACCGAATAAAAATAATTTTTTGTTAGTGTTTTTGCTTGATAAAAAACAAAAATTGTGCTTAAAAGATTTTTTTAAAATACTAAAAAATGTTTGACTAAAACAAAAAAAATCAATAACCTTTACTATGACGACTCTAAAAAAATAGAGTTGATAACAATAAAAGGACAAAATATATGGATATCCAACAAACATTATGCCAAGAGTTTAGTTTAAAACCACAGCATACAGCCAACATTATCGAACTAATTGACGAAGGCTGCACAATTCCATTTATCGCAAGATACCGTAAAGAACTTACAGGTAGTTGTGATGACCAAATTTTAAGAGAGTTTAATGATAGGTTGACCTATTTGAGATCTCTAAACAAACGTAAAGAAGAAGTAATGAAAATCGTTACCGAGCAAGGCAATATGACAGAAGAACTTGCCCAAAGTTTAGAAAATGCTCAAACATTAACCGAAGTCGAAGATATATACAGACCATTTAAACCAAAGAGAAAAACCCGTGCTTCTGTTGCTATTGCAAAAGGTCTACAACCACTTGCTGACGCTATTATGTCAGGCAATTACGAGGGTGACCTTTTAGCCTTTGCTTCAACATTTATAACCGAAGAAAACGAGCTAAAATCAGCCGAAGAAGCTGTTCAAGGTGCACAAGACATTATCGCAGAAACAATCTCTGATAGTGCAGAAATAAGAAAAGAACTAAGAGAATTTTTAGAAAAAACTGCCGAAATAAAAACAACCCTTGACGATACTCAAGAAAAAGCAAAAACTTATGAAATGTACAAAGAATTTAGCGAACTTGTCGCAAAAATACCTAGTCATAGAGTTCTTGCTATCAACCGTGGCGAAAGCGAAGATTGTCTAAAAGTAAAAATCACTTGCAACGACAACAAATGTATCGAAATGATCAAAGAGATGTTTGTTCATAACGAAAAAGACGAAGAACTTCTTGTTGCTACTTGCCAAGACAGTTTTGATAGACTTATATTCCCTTCATTAGAAAGAGAACTAAGAACAATGCTAACAGATAGAGCTAACGAACAAGCAATCAAAATGTTTGACGTTAACCTAAGACCGTTGTTGCTTCAACCACCACTTAAGGGCAAAATTATCCTTGGTCTTGACCCAGCATATCGTACCGGTTGCAAAATCGCCGTTATCGACCAAGCCGGCAACGTGTTAGATACAACAGTTGTTTATCCAACACCACCTCAAAGCAAAATCGAAGAAGCCGAACTAAAACTAACAGCACTTATCAACAAACACAATGTAGACGTTATCTCAATAGGCAATGGTACTGCTTCTAAAGAATCAGAAATGTTTGTTGCAGAACTTATCAAAAAACAAAAACGTAAAGTTAGCTACGCCGTTGTTAACGAAGCAGGTGCTTCTGTATATAGTGCATCAAAACTTGGTGCTAGCGAATTCCCTGATTTTGACGTAGCACTTCGTAGTGCAGTATCAATCGCCCGTAGACTGCAAGACCCACTAGCAGAACTTATCAAAATTGACGTAAAATCTATCGGTGTTGGTCAATATCAACACGATATGCCACAAAAACGCCTAACCGAAGTATTGACTGGTGTTGTAGAAGACTGCGTTAACAGTGTTGGTGTAGACTTAAATACCGCATCTGTTAGTTTGTTAAGTTATGTTTCTGGTCTAAACAGTGGTATAGCAAAAAATATTGTTGACTACCGTGCAAAAAATGGCGAGTTTACTAATAGACAAGAACTTTTGAAAGTAAGCAAACTTGGAGACAAAGCTTTTGAACAATGTGCAGGTTTCTTGCGTATTGTCGATGGCAAAAACATTTTAGACAACACAGCTGTTCACCCAGAGAGCTATGACGCTGCAGAAAAATTGCTAAAGATGTTTAACTTTACAGAAGAAAGCATCAAAAATGGCGAACTAGAAAAACTTGCTTCTTTAGTACAACTAAAAGGTGAAGAAGAAGTAGCCAAAGAATGTGGAGTAGGTGTGCCAACTCTACAAGATATCATCACAGAAATTGCAAAGCCTGGTAGAGATATTCGTGACAGTTTGCCACAAGTAGAACTACGTAGTGATATACTTGATATCAAAGACCTAAAACCTGATATGATACTAACTGGCACAGTGCGTAACGTTATTGACTTTGGTGCTTTTGTTGATATCGGTGTTCACCAAGACGGTCTTATTCACTTGTCACAAATCAGTGACAAATATGTTCGTCACCCATCAGAAGTGTTAAAAGTTGGTCAAGTATTAAAAGTAAAAATCCTGTCTGTTGACTTAGAAAAACACCGTATCGGTCTAACCTTAAAAGGTATCGAATAAAACATAGTTTGTCTATCGACCTGTCGGTCGGCTGGTAAAAAACATTAAAAATATACAAAAAAAGACCTAAAACTAGGTCTTTTTTTGTTTTTGCATTGTTTTTTTTTGTAATTTTTATATAAATATTTTTATTTTGTTGTTAACAAAATAATTTTTGTTTTGATATTAAATTAATTTTTTGTATTAATTTTATTAGTTGTTATAACTTAAAAATTCGCCATTTTTTAGTTTATACTTTTCTTCAAGATTGCCGTCAGGTTCACCTTCAAAATAGCATCTTACATAAAGACAAACTCCAGCGTGAGTCACAACCAAAACATTTTTGTCTTTATAATTTTGTATAACATCTTTTAAAAAGTCATTGATTCTTTGTTTAAAATCGTCTAACGGTTCTATATTAAATCGGGTGTCTTTTGGGTCGTTAAAATCTGGCCAAACATCTATCTCAGTTTTTAATTTGCCTTCAAGTTCGCCATTGTATCTTTCGATTAATCTATTGTCAACAGTGATGTCTTGGTCAGAGATTATTTGAGCGGTTTGTTTAGCTCTCTTTAGCGGACTACAAAAAATCTTATCAAACTTAATACCAGCTAGTTTTTCTTTGACGATTATAGCTTGTTCTTTGCCTTGGTTGTTTAGCTCAATATCCATATGACCTTGCATTCTACCGATTTTATTCCACTCGGTTTGACCGTGTCTAACAAAATAAATCATATTTTATCCTTTTATTTTTGTTCAAAAAACATTATACCCATAGCGCTTTCGCCACAGTGACTAGAAATTGTACCATTGGCTCTTACGTCGTATATCTCCTCAAAGCCTTGTTCTTTCAAAAAGTCATAAGCAAACTGAAGTTGTTTGTCAGTAATTGTCGTATATGCTATAAGCACCAAACTTTTGTCTGGGTTGTATTTTGCTACGACGTCTTCGCATAGTTTTTTAAAGCAAACGTCCATATTGCCAATATATTTTTTGCCGACACCTGTTTTGCCGTCTTTCATCGTGATAGTTGGGTGAATTTTTAACAAGTTAGCCCCAAGTAGTTGTAGGGCGGTTACTCTGCCGCCATTTTTTAGATAATCTAATTTGTTGGGTACAAAGTTTAGTCTAACTTGTGGTATAAGTTTTTTGATTTGCTTTATGATTTGTTCATAGCTAGCACCTTGAGAGTTTAGTTTGCTTGCTTGTATTGCAAGTAAGCCTATGCCAGCACAAAGGTTAAGCGAATCTATAACATATACATTTTTCATATCTTTTGCAGCGGCCATTGCGTTGGCACAAGTACAACTAATATGGCTAGACATACTTATATGTATAACGGCGTCATAGTCTTTTAACAAGTTTTCAAAATATTCTCTAAATTGATATTCGTTGATAGCACAAGTTTTTGGCATAATTTTTGTCTGTGAGACAAAGTCAAATATTTGGCTACTTACTGTTTCGTTGTCAGTTATTTCTTTATCACCCAAGATGATTGTTAGTGGGATAGTGTGTATATTAAACTTTTTTTGTAATTCTTTGGTTAAATCTGCAGAGCTTTCTGCGGAGATTGCGATTTTCATAGTTATTCTCCTGTATTTTAATAAAAATGCGACCAGCATCATAGGTCGCAATTTTTATAAAAAAAACAAATATGATTTGGTTATAAATTGATTAAAAAATTATTTTGCGTCGTTGATATATAGTATACCAATTGTGTGTTCGCCACAATGGCTAGAAATTGT
The DNA here is from genome assembly GCA_045605365.1 of Clostridia bacterium. Classification (GTDB taxonomy): domain Bacteria; phylum Bacillota; class Clostridia; order Christensenellales; family UBA1242; genus CAKVLS01. The sequence goes on along the minus strand of JAZUPV010000090.1, from coordinate 21,786 downwards.
GCCGCCGGCAGTTGTTTCATAAATATTTTTAAAGCCACGTTCTTTTAGTGCTTTTTTTGCACTTTCTATCATAGCAGGGGTAGCTGTTGTATATGTTACAAAGGCAGCATATAGGTCAGGGTTGTCAAATTCTGCAATGGTATCTTTACAATACTCTTCTACGCAACGTTCGATTGTGCCACGATATTTTTTGCCAGCACCCATTTTGCCATCTTTAACAACAATTTGTGGACGAATTTTTAGCAGGTTTGCTCCAAACAAACTTAGAGCACTGCATCTGCCACCTTTGTATAAATAATCAAGTCTTTCTAGCACAAAACTTGCTTGTACATTTGGTACTCTATCGCTAACAGACTTTGCAATTTCTGCTGCGCTGATACCTTTTTGTGCAAGGCGAGAAGCATATATAGCAAGTAGTCCTATACCAGTTGACAAGCTTTGACTATCTATAACATAGACATTGCTTAATTTGCTTGCGGCATTTTTTGCATTTTGACAAGAACTGCTCAAACTTGAAGACAAACTAAGGTGTACTACTGCGTCGTATTCGTTAAGCAAGTTTGTAAAATATTCTGTATAGCTAAACTCGTTGATAGCACTTGTCTTTGGCAATACTTTTGTTTTTTGAACATATTCAAAAATTTCTTTTGGGTCAAAAGTTCCGTCTTTGCGTTCTTCTTCTCCAAGTAATACGTTAAAAGGTATTGTATGTATTTGATATTCTTCTAATAATTCTTTGGTTAAGTCTGCTGTTGATTCTGCAGAAATAGCAATTTTCATATTCTATCTCCTTAAAAAACTTTATATAAATGTTTAAAAAAATCAATTTTTAGTGTACTTTCTCTGTACGTTTGTAGTTTATTAAATTTTCCAAAAATTAACAACCTACTTTTCAATAACTGAAAGTAGAGTTAAAAAATAGCTATTCTACTCATAGTAGAGTTGCAAAAATACCTTATAAAAAAGCCCTTAAAAATGCTTGATATTTATATTATAGAGTAATATAATACTAGTATGGATGAGACAAACGAACTAAAAAAGATTATCGCAGACAATCTTATATTTTATCGCAAGAATAAAGGTCTTACCCAATTAGATATTGCAGACAAACTTAACTATTCTGACAAGGCTGTATCTAAATGGGAGAGAGCAGAAGCTATACCAGATATTTATATCTTAAAGCAACTTGCTGACCTTTATAATATTAAGGTAGATGACTTGTTGTCTAGCGATACAAAACGTAGAGAAAAACTCTCTCGCACAACAGAAAGAAAAGATGTATTAAAGAAGAACTTAATTGTTATACTATCATGCGGTCTTGTGTGGTTGGTAGCAACAGCTCTCTTTATCTTCCCGGCGATTATTTTGCCAGAAGTTACTAAGACATGGCTTGTGTTTATTTGGGCACTTGTTATCAACTTTATAATACTAGTGGTATTTAGTTGCCTATGGGCAAATAGATTACAGATATGTGTTACAGTTTCTGGGCTTATATGGACAGCGTTTTTGGCTATATGTTTGACAATAGGTACTTCTAAAATATGGCTATTGTTTATTATAGCTATACCTTTACAAATACTAGCAATATTATGGTTTGTTTTTGTAGCGGTATATAAACCAAAAAAGAAAATTAAACAAGAATAAATTTTGGAGACAATATGAAAGCAGTTATACAACGTTGCAACTCTGCACAGGTTGTTGTCGAAGGCAAGGTTGTTGGCAAAATCAACAAAGGCTTGATGGTTTTGTTAGGGGTCGGCGGTAGCGATACCGAGTGGGATATAAAATATCTTGCAAGAAAAATCGCCGGTCTTAGAATTTTTGAAGACGACCAAGGCAAAATGAATCTAAGTAGCGCCCAGATTGGTGGCGAAATTTTGATTATTAGCAACTTTACACTTTATGGCAATGCTTATGATGGTTTTAGACCAAGTTTTAGTGATGCAATGATGCCTGCAAAGGCAGAAGAATATTACAATCAATTTATACAAGAGTGTCGTAGTTATGAGTTTAAAAATATTCAAAGCGGCGTCTTTGGGGCGGATATGACTATCGACATACAAAACGACGGTCCAGTGACCATTATTATCGAATCAGAAAAGGCAAGGAAGTAAATATGAAAAAAGAAAAAAGATTAGTTACAGCAGCGTTAACTTATGTTAACAACATACCACACGTAGGTCATATAGTTGGTTGTCACTTACCAGCAGATATCTTTGCTAGATATTGCAGAAGTGCCGGCTATGACACAACATTTATAGGTGGCTCAGATATGCACGGTACACCAGCTATGGTTACCGCTCAAGAAAGAAATATGAGTGTAGAAGAACTAACTTCAAAATTGCACCTAATTCACGACAAAATTTATAAAAAGTTGGGCATTAGTTATGATATCTATTCTAATACACATACCCCAACACACGAACAAATCACAAAAGACTTTTTCTTAAAACTATTAGAAAAAGGCTACATCAACATTGACGAAATAGAAATGTTCTATTGCGAAAAAGACAAGATGTTTTTGCCAGACCGTTTTGTAGTAGGTACTTGCCCTAGATGTGGGTACGAAAACGCCAACGGCGACCAATGCGAAAAATGTGACAGTTTGTTTTCTTTAAACGAACTAAAAAATGCTCATTGCAAAATTTGTGGAGAGCCTGCAGTTTTGAAAAAGTCAAAACACATCTTCTTAAATCTTTCTAAAGACGTTGATAAACTAGCCGCTTGGGTAGAATCTAAAAAAGATATCTGGCGTCCACACGTTTATAGCGAAGCAAAACGTTGGGTAAGCGAAGGTTTGAAAGATAGATGTATCTCTCGTGATATCAAGTGGGGCTTTAATATACCGCTAGAAGGTTTTGAAGATAAAGTTTTTTATGTATGGTTTGATGCACCTATAGGGTATATCTCTATAACAAAAGAACTTAGCGAACAAAAATATCAAGACCTATGGGTTAACAAAGACGCAAAAATATACAACTTTGTTGGCAAAGACAATATTCAATTCCACACTATTTTCTTCCCAACTATGCAGTTAGAAAATGGTGAATATAATCTAGCGCACAACGTAGTAGGTCTTAACTTCTTAAACTACGAAGGTCAAAAAGTAAGTAAAAGCAAAGGTGTTGGTGTGTTCTTTGGGGCATTGGTTGATGACAATCAAGAAAATGTCGACATTGACACTATGAGAGCTTATCTTACAACTGTTATCCCAGAAAATAGAGATACAGACTTTAAGTGGGAGAGTTTTAGAGACAACACCAACGCAGAACTTGTTGGCAAACTAGGTAACTTATTTAACAGAACTCTAAATATGATTCAAAAGAACTTCCAAGGAGAACTTAACTTTGAATTAACTCCAGATGTTGTTCTTGACGAAAATGATAATGAACTATTAGAAAGATTAAAAAATGCTCCTAAAGAAATCGCTGATTGTTTTGAAAAAGCTGAACTTAGAGAAGCATACAAAAAGATTATGGCTTATGCTAGCGTAGGTAATCTATACCTAGAAAAAACCGCTCCATGGCAACTTATCAAACAAGAACGTATGGACGAAGTGAGAAAAGTATTGTACCTATGCCTAAACCTATGTGCAAGTCTTGCAATTGTTGCTAGTCCAATTATGCCTAACAAAATGAAGACTATCTGGTCAGAACAAATTGGTCTTGCGGGTGACCCAACAGCCAACGATATGTGGGATAAAGCAAGCGAACTTTTGATTAAAAAAGGTCACATCTGCAACAAACCACAACCATTGTTCGAGCGTCTTGACGACGAAAAACTAGAACAAATCAAAAAAGTATTTTCTGTGCCATACGATTTCTAAAAAAAATAGTGTGTCATAGGCAAAATTTATCAATTTTTTAGATATATTTTGTTGATTTTCGGTATATTTTATTGTTATAATGAATATATAAATCTATAAAGGAGAGATATTATGGCAAAAAAATCATCAGATTACTTTGGTCTTAGTTATTTAGTTAGCGTTATCCTAGCAATTATCCCTGTAACATCTTGGATTTGCGGCGCTTTAACTAGATTTCAAGAAGGCAAAATTGTTGCTGGTATCGTAAGACTAGTGTTTGGTTTCAACATCGTTTGGGTTCTTGACCTTATCCTTATGATCGTAAGCAAACATATCCTAAGACTTTTAAACGTTTAGTAAAGTCAAAATTAAAGACACCCCTATTTTTTAGGGTGTCTTTTTTTTGAGATAAATATTTTGTTAAAAGATAAATTTGACTTTTATTTGTTTGGTATAAACTCTACTAAGTGATAAAATATATTTATTAAGGATAACATATATGAATTGGTTATATAACAAAAGAGTTTTGATAACGGGTGCTTCTAGTGGTATAGGCAAAGAAATAACAAAATTACTTATCAACAAGTACAACTGTCAAGTCTTAGGAGTTAATCGTAGCGAAGACAAACTAGCTGCTTTTAAGCAAGAACTAGCCGAAAAACAAGATAAGTTTGACTATTACCCAATGGACGCAAGCAAACTAGACAACTGGCAACAATTGTATCAGCATCTTGTTGACAACAAGTATGATATAGACATATTAATCAACAATGCGGGTATGATGCATCCATTTATGCGTTTTGACAAATTAGACTATGAGCAAATTGACAAAGTTTTTGACATCAATTTTTATTCTGCGGTGTATTCTACCAAGACATTTTTGCCAATGTTGTTAAAAAGTAATCACGGAGCAATAATCAATATCTCTAGCGCATCGGCACTATGCAATATACCGGGTGTTAGTATATATTCTGCAAGCAAATCTGCCTTGCGAGCTTTTAGCGAAACAATCTCTTACGAATATCGCAAAAAGTTGTATATATCTACCATTATGCCGGGCTTTGCAAAGACAAATTTGTTTTATTCTAAAGACAACTCTAAACAAATCGTCGACCAAAAAGATGACAATCTTATAAGCAAGTTTTGTATGCCAGTCGACAAAATGGCTCGCAAAATAGTCGGCAAAATCAAACGTAAACGTCGTAGAGCAGTTGTAGGTATTGATGCTAAGTTTGTCAACTTTATGCACAAACTTATGCCACAAACTACCACCAAACTAGTCGGTGGGGTGTTTAAAGCGACAAAACTTGCAACTTTTAAAGATATTTTTGATAACAAGGAGAATAAGTAATATGGCAGCAACAATCATCAGCGGTAGAGAACTATCACTAAAAATTAAAGAAAAATTAAAAGAAACTATCAAGGTAGAACTTTTAGACAAAGGCAAACCAGCCCCAACATTAGCTGTAGTATTAGTCGGCGACAATATGGCAAGCAAAGTGTATGTATCTGGCAAGATAAAAGCCTGCAACGAAGTCGGTATAACTTCTGAATTTGTCAAACTACCTTATGATATTGACCAAAAAACACTTAACGACCAAATCAAAAAACTAAACAGCGACAAGAGTGTCAATGGTATATTATTGCAACTGCCTTTGCCAGAAGGGTTAGATGCCAACCAAGCCCTTAACCTTATCTCACCAGAAAAAGACGTCGACGGACTAACCAACATCAACCTTGGCAAACTTATGAGCAATGACCCTAGTGTTATACGTAGCTGTACACCGTTGGGCGTTGTGACTATGTTGCAAGAATACGGAGTAGAAATACAAGGCAAATCAATCGCCATCATCAACCGTAGTTTGTTGGTAGGCAAACCACTTGCCCTTATGCTAACACAACTTAATGGTACAGTAACAGTATGTCATACCAAAACAAAAGACATCAAAGAAGTCTGCCGCAATAGTGATATTATTGTCAGTGCTGTAGGTGTAAAAAACTTTATCACCAAAGATATGGTAAAACCTGGTGCTGCTGTTATTGACGTCGGCATCGTTAGAGACGAAAAGACAAACAAGATTTGTGGCGACGTAGACTTTGACAACGTTAGCAAAGTCGCAGGATATATCTCTCCTGTGCCTGGTGGTAGTGGACCTATGACAATAACAATGTTGTTAAAAAACACTGTTCAAACTGCACTTAGCCAAATGTTATAATATGCTCAATATATGATATAAATAAAAAAAAGACCAACTATTTTTAGCTGGTCTTTATTTTTTTTATCTAGGGATAGGTGTCTCATACTTTGGTGGTTCTATTTGGCTGTTCATTTTTGCCAAGCAGTTATCGTTTGACATTTGCAAATATTTTACCGCAAGAGAACTTACTGTTTCTGTATTTTGAGCAAGTGATAATTGTGTGTACATTTGACTTTGTTGTTCAAATGTTAAACATGTTGGCTTAATATACAATGTATCTAGTCTTGCTGGGTGATATTTGTGTGTTTGAGTTAGTGGCAAAAAGCCGCTTTGTTCAACAGCTTCTTCTATAGGTGAATCTTGTGGTAGGTATATTTGGGCATATACTAGTGGGGCTTTGCCTTGTCTTTCAAGGGCGTTTTCTATAGAAGATATTGTTCCACCAATCATAGATGGTACAACATTATAATATCCTGCATAATCTTTATTTAGTTTTATGTTAGACAAGTCAACCACTGGTACAAGTTGGTCTGGGTCTAAGTTTAGACTCTCGTGCTTTAGGGTTGCGGTCATCATAGCTAGTGGTATATCAAAAGGCATACCTTTGTGCTCTCTAGCGTGCAATAGACAATAAAACCTCTTACCTTTTTGTAAGTTGTTTATATGCACTGCATGAGCTTCTCCATTAGCTGTTAGTGCGTGTATCATTTCAATTCTAGCATCACTTTCGTGTGAAGCAAGTAGGGCTTCTTCACTCATAATGCTGATTCTTGCATCAAGATGTGGCATATCAAAAACCTCCATTTTGCTTACTATATTATAGCAAATAGCATTTATAAATGCAATACTCAATTTTTTTGCAAAATATTTGGTAAAAAATAGGGCTTGTGATATGATATAAATATAATTATTTTTTTAACAATAAATAGGTTTTTTAGGTAGATAATATGCAGTTTAAATTGTTACAAATATATAGAACTCTATCAAACTTTTCGATAAGTTTGATTATGGAGTTTATCCCATTTATAATTCTTGATTATGCAAGGCCCGTCTATGGACTAGAAAAGGCATTAATATTAATGTTCTTTTATTGGGGGCTTCAAAACTTGTTTATAGTTTTGTTTAACTATTTGTTAAAAAAATATTATTTCAAAAAACCTCAAATATTTTTACTTTTAAGAATTATCCCTATAGTTGCTTGTGAGATATGTATATTGTTTTTAAGTTCAAATGCTATCTGGTTGATTGTTTTGACAGCGATGTTTAGCGGACTAGAGAACTCATTTAATTATTCTCCAATTGATATTATCTACAATTATGTTTCAGAAGGTGCCGACGAAAAAACGCTTGGTTTTACTAAGTTTCTTGACCAAATGGGTTGGTTGATTGCTGGTATTGTGGGCGGTTTGTTTTTGGACCATATTAGCCAAACAATTGTTATTATATTTAGTTTAACTATGTTTGTGGCAAGTGCCGCACCATTATTTATATTTTATTTTAAGTTTAAAAACACCGAAAACTTTAATACAGATTTTATTTCGTATTTAGTCGCTCAAGACGAAAACAACAAAAAAACAAAAAAGATAAAAAAGTCTTTTCTTATCAAACATTTCTTCACTTATTTTTTAGCGGCACCGTTTGCTTATCTATTTTATTATATATCAAGCACGGTGATTTATTTGAGAACGGACAGCTTTTTTATTGAAGGTTTGGTCAATGCCCTATATGATGGTATATATGGCATAGCGTGTCTCGTTATTGGCAAAATTCTTACAAAAATTGACGCAAGAAACTATGCTACCGCAGTTGGATTTTTTATGTTAGCATCAATATTTGTTGTGATGTTTGTAAAAAATGTCTGGATTATTGCCATTGCCTACTTATTATGTGCGATAATTCAACCTTTTCATACTATGCACCTTTATCAAGGCTTTTTGGACAAAGCCCGTATCTTGGGTCTAGGCAATCAAACCCTCATCAATCAGGGCAGTGCAGAAGCCCTGAGTTATTCGGTAGTGTATTTTACTGGGTGCTTTGGTGGCTTTGTATGGCCAGTTGCCATTGTGTCTAGTGTATTTGCTTTGGTTTCAATTTTTTTTACAAGAAAAGCCGAAGACAGCACAACTCAAGACCTGGTGGATTATCTAAACAGAAACGAATAATAAAAAACAGGCAAAGCTATGCCTGTTTTTTTGTTTTGTTTTTGATTTTTGATAATAATACAGAAAGAACCGTCACCACAACTGCAATACAACTTGCAATCAACAGTACAAAGACATATTGTTTTAACACTGTGCAAACCAACAAGATAAGCATACAACCTATAAGGTTGCCTACCACAACCGCGCTAAAACTTTTAAAAAAGCTAAGTTCTGTAAAGCACGATACTGCAGCGCCTGACCATATACCAGTCATTGGGGCGGGTATAGCTACAAAAAGCATCACCGACAGCCAAGCGTTTAGTTTTTTGTTTTTTGTAGAGTCTGTTTGTTCTAATACGTCGGTGGTTTGTTTTTTAAATTTGTTTTCTATTTTGTCAGCAAACGATTTAAAGCGCTGTGTCTTTTTTAGTTTTGACACGATAGGTTTAAATAGCACCAAAACTATCAACGCAACAATGCTGCCACCAACAACCGCCGCCACAAACGACACAAATGGGTGTAGGGCACTTTGTCCCCATATTTCGGTTGCTATGCCAAAGGGTATCGCTACACGAGCTTCGCATATAGGTATCATAGAAATAAGCACCACAGCAATAAAACTCAACCCTTCAAAATTATTGGCAAATACTTGTTGAATATTTTCTACCATATAATTATTATATGAATTTTGCATAACATTATGCCAACAAATATTGTTGTTGATAATATATTGTGATATAATATAAATATGGGACAAGGGTTTTTTATTTTAGTTATATCTGTGCTGCTTGGTATGATATGTGCGGCATTTTTCGTTAAGAAAAAATAAAAAGAGCAAGTTTGTATACTTGCTCTTATTTTTATTGTTTTTTGTATAGTGCCCAAGTAGCTTGGTCGTTAAAGTCTTTGTTAAAATAATCCACTGTTGAACATATCTCAAAGCCAAGTTTTTTGAATATTTTGTTGGCAAAGATATTGTTGTCTGGTGATTGTCTAACAATAGCATACAACGGTTGGTCAGGGTAGGTAGTGCAGATATATTCTACAAGCCCAGTGCCAAGACCTATATTGCGGTGCCAAGACTTTATGACAAGTTTGTCTATAATTAGTGCTTCTTCTTCAAGTTCTATTTTTTTGAACATTTTGCTCTCATCTTTTGATGGGGCTCTTACTACAGACAACCCAGCAACAACACCGTCTTGTTTGACTACGTGTAGATAAGGTCTGTCTTTGTCGTTGACTGGTCTAAAGATAAATCCTTCGCTTTTGTCTGCGTGCAAAAAGTCGCTTTTTATACTTATCTCCACACACTTAAGATAATCAAGCATGCTTTGTGTTTTTTCATACGTAATACTCATAAAAATTTTCTCTACTTTATTGCGGTATATTTTTCTACTATAATACAATAGTCGTTGGTGTAGTTTGTGGTTGAGTTAATTGCCGATTCTGTAACACGTATTGCGTTTTGTTCTAGATAATCATAGTCATTAAATACGTGATATGCAAGTAATAAAGATATCAACAATGCACTTTGGTTCTTTAGACCTTTTTGTTTTGCAAGGTTGTAGGCTTCTTCAGTTTTGCCATCTTCAAACAATTTAATTATCTTTCTTACGCTATCTTTAAAGGCGTTTTTTATAAGGTTAATCAAAACTATAATGCCTATAGTTGCCATGGCAAAAGGTACAATCGCAACAGCAAATGGTGTGCCTGATGCCAAAGAAAATATACCCATACCAGCCGCTATCGAACACCAAAGACACATAAATAATATTGGTGCTAGCATAACTAGAGACCCAGCGTTGAGATGCTTCATAGTTTCGATAAGATGCTCTCTAGGTAGTTTTGGTATGATATAGCTGTGTTGTCTTCTCATTTCTTCTTGATAGCCATCTCCAGCTTTTTTATAATGTGTGCCGCAATAATCACATTGCAAAGAGCGTTTGTTTATTTTTGCGCCACAGTTGTTGCATTTAAGTATATCCATATTGTTCTCCTGTAAAAAAATCATATCATAGTCTTAAAAAAAAGTCTACTTAAGGTAGTCAATTGATATTTAAAAAGTTTTGATATTTTTATAATCTACCTTTATGTTTGGTTGAAAATTTTGTTGGTTTGTATTATATTTGGTATATATGGAGAGAGTATTATGAAATTGCGCCTAGCAACATTTGCAGATTTACCAACGTTAAAAATAATGTTTGACAAAATTGTAGACAACTTAAACAAAAACAAAATAAATATATATTGGTCAGAATGGTACCCTTATGAAGAGTTTGAGACTGATATTAAAAGCAACAACCTATATGTAGTAGAAAACGACTGCGACATAGTTGCCGCTTTTGGAGTATATGATAGTAGTGGTGGGCAAGACTGTTTTAGTTGGCAACAGCCCACAGCCAAGTGCAAATATCTTGCGCGTGTAGGTGTGAGCGTAGACCACCTTAGACAAGGTATCGCTGGCTATGTTATAAATTATGCCAAAAATATCGCCAAAGATAGCGGGGCGGAGTTTTTAAGATTGCAAGTGGTTGATGTTAATACCCCTGCGATTAATTTGTACAAAAAGCACGGCTTTAAACAAGTAAGTGGGGAGTTTCAAGAGTACCTTGACCTAAGCGACGCAACTATAACCGAATATGGTTTTGAGATAAAGTTATAAAAAAAAGACAGCAAAATCTAATGCTGTCTTTTTTATAGGTCAAATTTGTCTTTTATCATTTTTGCAGTGTCTTGTGGAGAAAGGTTTGAGTTGTCTATCTTGATATAATTTTTAAAAGGTATCTCTCCAGGCAAACTTTCTAGTCTATATTTTTTGTCGTCGTTGATTAGACGATTGTTTGATGCTTGTATATCTCTTTTTGATGCTTTGTTTTTTAGGCGGTTTTCGGTAGAGTTTCGCTCCAAACGTATCTCTTGTGGTGCGACAAGTTCTACAAAATATTGTTCGGCATCTTTGAATACTTCTAATATCTCATATATTGCTTGCCAGTCAGACTCTACATCAAAAGCCCACATACAAGTAAATATCAAACCATACTTGTCAGTTTTGATAAAATTTCTAAATACGCTCTCTCTAAAATCTCTTACTACTTGCTTGTTATATTCTCCAAATATCTCCAAGACTGGTTCGATTGCCATATGGTTATGAAAAAGCTTAAGCTCAGTTAATTTTGTTAGTTCTTGACCAACAGTCATTTTACCAACTGAACTATCTCCAAATATTAGTACAAACTTCATATTTTATCTCCTAATATTATTGTACCATACCTTAACACAAAATACAAACATATCTTTAGCATAAAAAAATAGACTGTTTTTCAGTCTATTTTTTGATTGGATTAATCTCTCCAGATGTCATTGTTGATAAATGTAGTCAATGCCATCAAAAATGCTTCTTTAGTTAGGTCTATACGGCTAACAACGTCGTGTGTTAGTAGTCCAATGCCACCGGTAGAACTTCTAAGGTCGGTTTCATTAAAAATTCTGTCCATAACAACGCCAAGAGTTTCTGTCTTAATGGCGTCAACATACTTATTAGGTACAGGGAAGCTAGCACTAGAGCCTACACCCATTGTGCCTTTGTCGTTTTTGATAACTGCGATATTTGTTATCGCCCAAAAGCCAAGTTCACTTGTTAATCCAGACTCGACAGACATAAATAAGTCTGCTTTAATATCATTTTGTTTTGCATACTCGATAAGATTGTTGACTCTATTTAGAGCGCCGTTATAAGTCTCTATCCCTACAGGTTGTTCTGCTACGTTAGACTCTACCTTAACTCCTTCTATCTCCACATCTTTAAAGTATTGTTGCAAAGCAATCTTTGCCCCCTCGACTTTCCCAGGATTTTTTGTTCCGATCAGTACTTTCATTTTTTATTCTCCTCCTATAATTTTGTTGGCTGTAAATAAAAAAATCTTCTTAAGAATAAACAATAAAAACAGCCAAAGTTGTTTTTGTTGCCATTCATAAGAAGATCTGAAAGATATTCCCACTTATACGTAATCCGGAATGTGCAATAAGGAATTACACTATTAGTATATATGTTTTATCTAAAAAAGTCAATATGCAAATAAAAATTTTTGTCTTAACAATATATTTTTAAGTTAATAAAATGATGATTTTGTTGTATAAGAAGTTAATTTTAATCTGTATTAAAAATTTGTCCAATACCTTAACCTATATAAAATAAAAATGCCCAACCATTAAGGTCGGGTATTTTTGGCGTAGCGGGAGGGATTTGAACCCTCGCACGGATTGCTCCGTCTAAAGCCTTAGCAGGGCCTCCTCTTGAGCCTCTTGAGTACCGCTACATATCAACTAAGCGTGGTTAGTTTAACAAAATAAACCTTGCTTGTCAATAAAAAAATTAAAATAAATTGTAGAAAAACTATAATTTGTTTTAAATAAGTATAATAAGTTTGTACTATCAATACTTTTTGTATAAGTACTATATCACACAAAACTTTCTGGCTATTATTAAAAAATTCATGTTGGACAACTTAAACTAGTTGTTTTTATTTTGTTCATAGGCGGCTCTTACGGCTTTTGCTAGTTGGTCAGCGCAAGAAGTAGAACGCATACCGCAAGTGTTGTTAAGTAGTTTGTCTTCTATCTGTTGTACGGTCATACCATCTACTAGTTTTGATACAGCTTTTAAGTTGCCATTGCAACCACCATAAAACACAACATTTGTTATGATGTCGCCGTCAATGTCAAACTGTATTTTGCTAGAGCAGGTGCCCTTTGTGTTGTAAGTGTACTTCATAATAACTCCTTGTCTTATATTAATAATTTATCTTAATGACAAAAGTTTTGTCAACATATTATTTGTAATATGTTTAAGTGTTTGCTTTACTTTTTGTTTTTGCTTGGGTAAAATATAAGTATGAAATGTGTTTATGTTTATAACCCAAAAAGTGGCAAACAAAACAACCCGCAAATACGAGAGTATGTTTTGTCAAAGCTTAGGGAGAAATTTGATATAGTAGACTGTATGCCAACACGCAAACGTGGTGATGCAGGGCTTTTTGCTAGGCAAGCCTGCGGGGTGTATGATGTATTTGTTGTGTCTGGTGGTGATGGTACTGTCAACGAAGTTGTCAATGCTATTGCCTATGTGCCAGACAGACCAAAGATAGGTTATATACCAACCGGCACAACCAATGACCTAGCGCACTCTTTAAAAATACCAAAAAACGTAAAAAAAGCTGTTAAAATTATTTTAGACGGCAAGTATGTCTCTCACGATATATTTAGAGTAAACGACAGATATGGCATATACGTATGTGCGTTCGGGTTGTTTACTGGGTCTAGTTACGGGGCTTCTTCAGCTTCAAAAAAGAAGTTTGGTAGACTAGCATATTTCAAATACGGTATTCAAGAGTTGTTGGGTGCTAAACCAACCTTAATGACGCTTAACTTTGGCGAAAACACTTTTACTGGCACATATTCTTTGGGTATTATTGCTAACAGTAGATATGTGGCTGGTTATCGCATTAACAAAATGGCTACTTTCAACGACGGCTATGTCAATGTTGTGTTGGTCAACGACAACGTAAAAAAAGGTGTGTCTATAGGTGCGCTATTACGTATAGCAAAAGTATTTTTGTTTGGTATGAATAGTATCAAAAAAACAAAAAACTGTATTATTTTGAAGTTGAATAAATTTAGTATGACCTTGCCAGATGCTGTCCAAATCAACCTTGACGGCGAAGCAGGCGTCAAGGGTAGTTTTGACTTTGAAGTATTAAAACAGCATATAGACATATTTGTAAAATAGGAGACAAAAAATGAAAGTAATAAAAAAAGATAAAACACAAGTTGCAAGAGAAGATGCTCACGGCGGCAGTGGTGGCAGAAGATTGTTTTTAAACGATACAGAACTAAACAACGTACAAGGTATGACCTATGGATATTTGCCTAGTGGCAATATGTTTGCTTGGCACAACCACGAAGGCATCAACGAAGTTATGCTTGTTTTAAAAGGCAGCGGTACAGTAAAAGACGAAGACGGTATCTACCCTTACGAAGCAGGTGATTTCTTTATCTTCCCAAAGGGCGTCTTTCACGAAATATCAAACACTTGCCAAGAAGAAAACGAGTATGTTTTTGTAAGAATTTTTGATAAATAATCGCTAATTTTTCTTGATAAAAAGATTTGGTAAAAACATATATATTATTCAAAATAAAAATTAACCTAGACTTGTCCGACCGACAGGTCTAGTTTTTTTGTTGTTTTAAAAAATGTCAAGCATATAATCTATTATTTTTATATATTTTTATATTACATATATTTGACAAAAAACCTGCAAAATTATACACTATTTTTGTAAAATATAATGGGTAATAAAACCCTTTAAATCTACAAAATAAAAGGATACAAATATGGCAGATTTAGAACAACAATTATATTTGTTTAATCAAGGCACTTATTACAATGCCTACGAGCTTTTGGGTTGCCATTTTTGTAAGAAAAGGGGCAAAGAAGGAGCTGTCTTTCGAGTATGGGCACCTAATGCAAAATGTGTAAAAGTTCTTGGTGACTTTAACGCGTGGAACAACAACTCTCACCCTATGAAAAAACTCGGCACGAGTGGTGTGTGGGAAGTTTTTGTTGAAGGGGTCAAAGTGTATGACAAATACAAGTATGAAGTTACTTCAGCCAAAAACTATGCAAGACTAAAAGCTGACCCTTATGCCTTCTTTAGTGAGACCAACGGCAGAACTGCTTCTATGGTGTACGAGTTAGAAGGTTACGACTGGCAAGATGGCGAATATCTTCAATCAAAACAAAACAAAGATATCTACAACTGCCCAATGAACATATATGAAGTAAACTTGGGTTCTTGGCGTAGGGGTGAAGATTATAGATACTATACCTATAGAGAACTTGCTGACGAGCTTATACCTTATGTAGTTAGTATGGGGTATACTCATATAGAAGTTATGCCAATAACAGAATATCCTTTTGACGGTTCTTGGGGTTATCAAGTGACAGGATATTTTTCAATTACATCTAGATTTGGCGAGCCAAAAGACTTTATGTATTTTGTAGACAAATGTCACCAAAACGGCATCTCAGTTATAGTAGACTGGGTACCAGCGCACTTCCCAAAAGACGATTTTGGCTTAATAGAATTTGACGGTGAACCACTTTATGAAAATAAAGGTTGGGATAGACAAGAACACAAAAACTGGGGTACACGTAGATTCGACTACGGCAGAACACAAGTTCAAAGTTTCTTAATATCTTCAGCGATGTTTTTGTTAAACAAATTTCATATAGACGGTTTAAGGGTAGATGCTGTTGCTTCGATGTTGTATCTTGACTATGACAAAAAAGACGGCGAATGGGTGCCAAACCAATATGGCGACAACAAAAACTTAGAAGCAATCGCTTTTTTAAGAAAACTAAACTCAGCAATATTTAAAGAATATCCAAAGACCCTTATGATAGCAGAAGAATCTACTGCTTGGCCAATGGTTACTAAACCAACCAATATAGGCGGTTTAGGGTTTAACTTTAAGTGGAATATGGGCTGGATGAACGATACTCTTGAGTATATCAAGACCGATCCATATTTTAGAAAGTATCATCACGACAAATTGACATTTTCTATGTATTATGCCTTTTCAGAAAACTTCGTTTTGCCAATATCACACGACGAAGTTGTTCACGGCAAGGCATCACTTCTTAACAAGATGTATGGAGAATACAACCAGAAGTTTGACGGGTTAAGAACATTCTTTGCATATATGTTTGCTCACCCTGGCAAAAAGTTAAACTTTATGGGTAGCGAATTTGGTCAATTTATCGAGTGGGATCACAAAAAGGGCATTGACTTCTGCTTGCTCGAATACGATTCTCACCGCAAGATGCATCAATTTGTAAAAGAACTAAACTTCTTCTACTTAACCAATAAAGAGTTGTTTGAGAAAGACTACTCTTGGGAAGGATTTAAGTGGATAGTAGCTGACGACAAAGACAACAATGTACTTGCCTTTAGTAGATATGACTCTCAAGGCAACGAAATAGTCTTTATAGTCAACTTCTCATTTGCCGAAAGATATGACTATCGTATAGGTGTAGACCACGCTGGAGAATATGAAGAAGTCTTCTCAACCAACCACGAACGCTTTGGTGGTAGTGGCAAAACAATCGGCAAAGTAAAATCAAACAAGGGCAATATGCACGGCAGACAAAATTATCTTTCACTCAACCTTGCCCCAATGAGCGCAAGCTTTTTAAAACGTAAGGCTAGACGTATTACAATTTAATACTAGAGATATAAAAAAAATTTTTTAAGGAGAAAAAATTATGGCAACAAAAAAATCGGACGAAAAAGTCCAAAAAACTGTTAAGACATCATTGCCAAAGACTTCAACCACAAAAGTAGCAAAAGCTACAACAACCAAAACTACAAAAAAGGTTGCAAAAACCCCAGAAGTAGAAACAGTAGCAAAAGTTGCAAAAACAACTAAAACCGCAACAAAAACTGTAGCAAAAAAAGAAACAACAAAAACTACAAAAACTACTGCAAAAAAGACAACTGCAAAAACAGCTACCCCAAAAGCACCTTCTACAAAAAAGACTATGCCTAAACAAGTGGCACCAGTTGAGACTACAACAGGCAACAAGAAAAAAATCTTGTACGTAGCAACAGAAGTTCAACCATTTATAGCAACTGGCGGTCTTGCTGACGTTGCTGGTAGTTTGCCTAAGTTTGTAACAAAAGTAGCCCCAGATGTTGATATTAGAGTTGTATTACCTCTATATCAAGACATCGCCCAAAAATATCGCGACAATATGCAATTTTTAGGCTATACCTTTGTAAGACTAAGTTGGAGAAATCAATACTGTGGTATCTTTACTCTAAAACTTGACGGAGTAACATACTACTTTATCGACAACGAATATTATTTCAAACGTAAAGGTACTTATGGTTATATGGACGACGGCGAAAGATTTGCTTTCTTCTCAAAAGCCGTTCTTGATATGTCAACTGTTACTGGTTTTGTACCAAATGTTTTACACGCTAACGATTGGCAATCTGCTCTTAGCGTAATTTATCTAAAGAAAGTTTATAACAACGACGAAAGATATCGCAATACAAAAGCATTGTTTACTATCCACAATATAGAATACCAAGGCAAATATGGTAGAGAGTTACTTGGTGACTTGTTTGATTTGCCAGCACACTTGATGGGTGTTGTTGAGTATGATAGTTGTATCAACCTAGTCAAAGGTGCTATCGTATGTAGCGATATGTTTAGTACAGTTAGCCCAAGCTACGCTCAAGAAATCAAAACCGAAGAGTATGCAAAAGGCTTACATCATATTATTAGAGAAAATGCTCATAAGTTAACCGGCATCCTAAATGGTATCGACTATGATTTTTATAATCCAAAAACAGACAAAGACTTGTGTGCAAACTATGACTTTGCCACAATCGGCGACAAAGTAAAAAACAAATTGTTCTTACAAAAACAACTAGGTTTGCAACCACTTCAAAGTATGCCACTTGTTGCAATCATCAGTCGTCTTGTTAGCCACAAAGGTCTAGACCTTGTCAAAGCTATCGCACAAGACGCTCTTCAACAAAACCGCATTCAATTAGTAATAGTTGGACCTGGCGACCAAGATTATGTTGATTATTTCAAATGGTTAGAGAGCAAATACCCAGGCAAAGTAAAAGCTATCGTTGGCAAGTACGAAAATATCCTTGCTAGACAAACTTATGCTGCTTGTGATATTTTCTTGATGCCATCTAAGTTTGAACCATGTGGTCTATCACAGATGATAGCTAGCCGTTTTGGTGCTGTACCTATTGTTAGAGAGACTGGTGGCCTTAGAGACAGTATCAAAGACTTTGGTTGTGAAGGCGGCGGCAATGGTTATACATTTAGAAATTATAACGCACACGACCTATTGCACAATATCAACCGTGCAGTTCAAGATTTCTACAATCAAGACAAATGGAAACAACAACAAAATATCGTTATGAATGTAGATTTTAGCTGGCAAAAATCAGCAAAAGAATATGTTGAGTTGTATAATAAATTAGTTTAAGGAGTTTGTTGTGAACAAAATTATCAACGAGATCGAAGCTCTTATGCTGTTAGAGTCTAAACTAGAAAGATTTTATAGTATCTCTATCAAAGAAGCATCTAAAGAGCAATTATATAAAGCCCTTGCACACGTTGTAAAAGATATGCTTTTCGAACGTAAAGAGCAATTTCACCAACGTACAAAAAAAGCCAACGGCAAAAGAGTTTACTACCTATGCATGGAGTTCTTGCTAGGTAGAACTCTAAAAAGCAGCTTGTTCAACCTAGAGCTTGATGGTGTGTTTACTGACGCATTAAAAAGCCGTGGGGTAGATATAGAAGATTTGTACGAGTTAGAGCCTGACGCTGGTCTTGGCAATGGCGGTCTTGGTAGACTTGCCGCTTGCTTTATGGACGCATTGGCTACACTTGACTATCCTGCTATGGGTCACTGTATTAGATATGACTATGGTCTATTCAAACAAAAAATTGTCGACAACGAACAAGTAGAGTTGCCTGACCACTGGCTACCTGGCGGCGACGTTTGGCTAAACCCACGTCAAGACAAATCTGTTATCGTTAAGTTTGAAGGCGAAGTTAAAGAAACTATCGACTCTCAAGGTAGACTAGTACCTACTTATTACAACTATACCGAAGTAGAGGCCTTCCCATACGATATGATGATAAGCGGTTTTGACTGTGAAGCAGTCAGCACCCTAAGACTATGGCAAGCTAGACCTATCGTTAAGTTTGATATGTCTAAGTTTAGCCAAGGTCAATACGAACAAGCAGTTGCAGCTGACAACGAAGTTCAGCTTATAAGCAAAGTTCTATATCCTGGCGATGACCACGCAGAAGGCAAGTCTCTAAGACTAAAACAAGAATATTTCTTGGTGTCTGCAGCATTGCAAGAAATTATCAATACACACATAAGACGTTACAAAGATGTTAGATTGTTGCCACAATATGCAGCTATCCACATCAACGATACACACCCAGCTCTTTGCATACCAGAACTTATGCGTCTACTTATGGACGAGCACTTCTTGTCTTGGGAAGAATCTTGGGATATTGTAACAAAAACAGTTGCCTATACCAACCACACAGTTTTGGTAGAAGCACTAGAAACTTGGCCAGAGAGCTTAATCGCAAGAATAGTGCCACGTATCTACAACATTATCAAAGAAATCAACCGTCGTTTCTGTGCGGAACTATTTGATAAATTTAACGGCGCCAACTTAGACGCTATCGGCAGAATGTCTATTATTGCTAACAACACAATTCATATGGCAAAACTATCTGTAGTTGCATCACACACCATCAACGGTGTATCTGCTTTGCACTCAGACTTAATCAAAAAAATCAACTTCAAAGATTATAGTGACATCTGGCCAAATAAATTTGTCAATGTCACTAACGGTATCGCTCATCGTAGATGGCTATGTCAAAGCAACCCAGACTTGACCAAACTACTTGCCGATACCATAGGCGAAGGTTTTTATAAACACGCCGAAGAACTTATCAAGTTTAAAGATAGCTTAGACAATCCAACTATCTTAAAACAACTTGACCAAATCAAACTTAACAACAAAGAAAAATTTGCTAAGTTGTTATACAAACACCAAGGCGTTGTCGTAGACCCTAATAGCCGTTTTGATGTTCACGTAAAACGTATCCACGAGTACAAACGTCAACAACTTAACTTGCTAAAGATTATTTATCTATATAGCGAGCTTAAGAAAAACCCTAATATGGAGTTTACACCACAAACATTCTTCTTTGGTGGAAAGGCAGCCCCTAGATATTATATGGCTAAGCGTTTTATACACCTTGCCAATGCTCTAGCGGCAGAAATTGATAAAGACCCAGTTATTAGTTCTAAGCTAAAAGTTGTCTTTATCGAAAACTACTCTGTATCTATCGCAGAAGCACTTATGCCAGCAGCAGAAGTCAGCGAACAAATCTCTCTTGCTGGTAAAGAAGCAAGTGGTACTGGCAATATGAAGTTTATGATAAACGGTGCCATCACTCTAGGCACACTAGACGGTGCCAATGTCGAAATTAGAGAACAATGTGGCGAAGATAATATCTTTATCTTTGGTATGCGTGCTGACGAAGTAGAAAGACTTTGGAAGTTAGGCTACAACCCAAGAGAGTACTTTAACAACGACCCACGTATCAAAACTGTTATCAATATGCTTATCGAAGGCTTTAACGGAGATAGCTTTAAAGATATCGCAGATTATCTATTATATTCTAACAACAAGCCAGACCCATATATGTGTCTTGCAGACTTTGATAGTTATATAAAAGCACACTATGCCCTTGACGAAGCATATAAAGATAGAGAAAAATGGAACAAGATGAGTCTTGCTAACATAGCATCTGCAGGATTCTTTGCTGCAGACCGTAGTATAGAAGAATATGCTACACGCATCTGGCATCTAAAAAAGTTTAAAGCAAAATAACTTTTTGATTATTAAGTAAGACACACCTATTTATAATAGTGTGTCTTATTTTGAAATTTATTGGAGCAAATATGGAAAAATACTTTATCTACAACCCTATACAAAACAAATATCCACACGGCGCAGTCAAAATTGGTCAAAGTATACGTTATACAGTCAAAGTTGCCGGTATAGTAGATGTCAAAGATATATACTTTGTATATACACAAGACTCTACCAACAACCAAACAACTCTAACTATGCAACGTGGTACTTACAAAGACGGTTATTTTGACTATTATGTTGATATTGATTTTAAAGAGATTGGTCACTACTGGTATCACTTTAGAGTAGTTACCCCACAAGAAGAATTTTTCTTAGAAAAAACTCCAACTTTTACCGCTCAAAAATCTTATATTTTACATAGTCAATATATGCAACTTATCTACGAAAAACCCGCAACCTGCAACCGAGATTATCAAAGCGGCGTTATGTACCATATATTTGTAGATAGATTTTGTTCTGTTGGCAAAGTTGAACCAAAACTATGCCCAGAGCACCCACACCTTAGCGCCAACTTGCGCAAAGATTGGGGTGGAGAAGTAGACGCCTATATCGACGACGAAAAAATCAACAACAACGAGTTTTTTGGCGGCAACCTACAAGGTATTATTTCAAAATTAGATTATCTAAAATCACTAAACGTTACTACAATATATCTTAGCCCTATTTTTGAGTCTCGCAGCAATCACAAATACGACACTGCAGACTATTCAAAAATAGACTCTATGTTCGGCACAATGCAAGATTTTCAAGAACTAATCAACAAAGCCAAAGAAAAGGGTATCGGCATTATACTAGACGGTGTGTTTAATCATACCGGTAGTGACAGTGTCTATTTTAATAGACTTGGCACTTATGATACAGTCGGTGCTTACCAAAGCAAAGATTCACCTTATTATAACTGGTACAAGTTTACCGACCACCCTGACAAGTACGAGTGTTGGTGGGGTATATCTATCTTGCCACATCTTAACGACGCTGACCCAGGCTTTATTGAGTATATGACTGGGCGTGATGGTATACTTATCAACTATATGCGTATGGGGCTAGTTGGTTTTAGACTAGACGTTGTCGACGAA
>JAZUPV010000089.1:0-12896 GCA_045605365.1 Clostridia bacterium | reverse complement strand
CAAAAAAGCATTAAATTAAATAATCTTTTAGAAAAATATTGCAAAGATAATTTAGTACCTTATATTAACAATGATGATTTAACTGTGGGGATCGATGGCGTCCATTTAACAAAGGAAAGCCATATTTCCCTTGCGAATCGCTTATCTAAAGTTTTAACTAATAATTTGATTATATAAAACCAACATCTTGCTCTACTTATCAAAACTGCGTTTGCACACCGATTTATGCCTTATATTGACTTAATTTGGCGAGAGTGAGAATTGCCACTATCCCGCCAAAAGGGATTGTATTCTAACGTAGAATACAATCTTCTTTATTTTTTCCATAAAGGTGTAGCTGGCTTTGTTATAAAAAGATAAGACTATTAAAATTGTATACAAATTTTAAGATTTTATGGTACACTATTTTTATAGAGGTATAAAATGAAAAAACAAAAAGGAATTATTATATCTGGTTTTGGAGGAGTGGGGAAAACCTATCTTGCCAAAAAATATAAAAACGTTGTAGATTTAGAAAGTAGTCCTTTTAAATATGATTATTCTAATATTGAAAATCTTGATTATGAAAAATTAAAAGGAGAACCTAATAGAATTACAAGAAAAGACTATCCTGAAAATTATATTCAAGCAATAAAAGAAGCAACCGAGAAATATGACATCGTATGCGTTCGCTATAATGGAGATGAAGAAGTTGATTTTTATGACACATTTGGGCTAGATTATATTGTTTGCTATCCAACAAAAAGTGCTTATAAAACATATGTTAAGCGTTTTAAAGATAGAGGTAATTCTAAAGAGTGGATAGAGAAAAACAAAAAATTCTATCAAATTGCATACAAAAGATGTAAAAACTTTAAAGGTAAAAAAATATTATTGCACGACAACGAAACTTTAGAAGATGCTTTATTGAAACGAAATTATAAATTAATTCCAAAAGATTAACCATAATAATGTTAGAATGCTATTACCAGTGCCCCGCCAAGTATACAACCCTTCGTGGTTGTTTTTTTATTTTATATACAATATATTGTGTTTACTCTTTGTCATTTTTGTTTTCAGTCAAAAAGTGAATAGAATTTGAGTAGAATTTTGAGCCGTTCAATTTACTATAGCATAATAAATTAGCGTCTTGACTTACATGAGTGTAGGTTCTGCTAGTGACTTTACTACCAATCTCATGACCAACCCAAAATTGAATTATATGTTCTGGGATATTTTCGTCTTTGCACAAGCTTATAAAAGTGTGTCGCAAATCATATATCCTAAAATTATCAGCAAGGCCATAGGCCTTTTTTATTTTGCCAAATTGTCCTTGCAGTTGCTTTTGTGAAAAAGCATATCGTTCTGGTTATTTGGCAGCACGTAAAGATATTGGCAAAGCAGCACAGTCTAAACGTGGCAAAGGCAAAACACCTTTAATTATTGCTTATAATGGTTAAAATAAAAAAAACTACTAGATTAACTAGTAGTTTTTGATAGAAACTAGCCGTGTTTTAACACGCATTAAATGCACTTCCTAGACTTTTCTATCTGGCAACCTCAACTTTCGTTGCTGTGTTCATACACCTTCGGAATTGTTAATATTATATCTCGGAGAGATGTTTATGTCAAGAAAGTTACAAGTTAAAAATAAAGATTTAGTAAATTTAGAAGTTGTAACTGCAGATAACGTTTGGGATAAAGACCACAAATCTTTTAAAAAGGGATTAATAATGGCATATAAGAAAAAAATATTACACAGCAGCAGAAAAGAGATCTTTTGCTCAAGGTTGTAAAGTAGGCGCTAGAAAAGTAAAAAGAGCCATTTGTAGAAAAAGATATTAAAATAAAAAAACTACTAGATAAACTAGTAGTTTTATGCAGAGCCTCACAGCGCAAGGCAGTCTAGCTACTCTGCTTGGTTGTACGACTTAGGCCCACAACTTTGACACTGGGTGTCACTCCGACTGCTTTGATAGTATATTACAAAACTTATGAGGTGTCAATAATTGAAACAAAAAAAATATAATCGTAAAAATGTTAATTTGTCAGGTTTATATGCTGTAGATTCTACTACAGCATATCATAAAAATAAAATTAAAAAAGGTGTCTATGGTGTTGTTTGTCAAGATACTCCTTGTGTTTATAAGATGTGGCACAATCGGTAGTGCACTGCCTTGGTAATGTGGAGGTCCGGCTATCAAGACCTAAATAAATTATTCGTTTTAGGCTGCAAGGCTCACACTTTTTACTATTTAAAGGTTGGCATGTTGTTTTGCAAGTTGTATGGACATGGCATAAGGTTTTGTTGTGATTGTAAAGATAATATATCTTTTATATCAAGGACACACGATTTAATGTGAAATGATTTTTGATATTGCACAGATATATGAAATATATGTATAGTATTTTATATTGTAAAACAACTTTATTGAAAAGGAGTATAATATACATTTTTGTAAGATTTAATTAATTAAGGGCGAGAGACTTTTTGGTAAAAGTTTATTTGAATGGTTTGACTAAAATATGTTCATTTTTTATAATGTTAAAGATAGAAAATCATATAAAAACATTACTCGAGGAGATACAAATGCATCTAAATGACGATATAAAATATGTCGGCGTAAACGACCATAAAATAGACTTGTTTGAAGGACAATATGTTGTACCAAATGGTATGGCATACAACTCTTATGTTGTTATTGACGACAAAATTGCCGTGTTTGATTCTGTTGATGAGAATTTTGCAGATGAGTGGCTTATAAACATTGATAAAGAACTAAATGGCAGAAATCCCGACTATTTAATTGTACAGCATATGGAGCCAGACCACTCTGGCAGTATAATTAAATTTATGGAGAGATTTTCTAAGACACAAATTGTTGCTTCTGCTAAAGCGTTTGTGATGATGAAAAACTTTTATGGTGACAACTTTGAAAGCAATCAAGTTGTTGTCAAAGAAAACGACCAGCTAGACTTGGGCAAACATAAGCTAACTTTTATTGAGGCCCCTATGATCCACTGGCCAGAAGTTATTATGACCTATGATTCGACCGATAAGGTTTTATTTTCTGCGGATGCTTTTGGCAAGTTTGGCGCATTAGACATAGACGAAGACTGGGCTTGTGAAGCTCGAAGATATTATGTGGGTATTGTCGGCAAATATGGCATACCTGTACAAAATCTTTTGAAAAAGGCTAAAAACCTTAACATACAAGCAATTTGTCCACTACATGGTCCTGTTCTTAAAGACAATTTGGCATACTATATCAACCTATATCAAACTTGGGCGACATACTCTACCGAAAGTGATGGCGTTGTTATAGCTTATACCTCTGTATATGGCAATACTAAAAAAGCTGTGGAAAAATTAGCCGAAGAATTAACAAGCAAAGGTATTAAAGTCGCAGTAAACGACCTTGCGAGATGCGATATGGCAGAGGCTGTAGAAGATGCCTTTAGATATGGCAAAATTGTTCTTGCAACCACTACTTACAATGGCGACGTATTTCCGTTTATGAAAAACTTTATACACACATTGGTTGAACATAATTTTCAAAATAAATTTGTAGGTTTTATCGAAAATGGCAGTTGGGCACCAACAGCAACAAAAGTTATGCAAGATATGTTAGCTAAGTGTTCAAACTTAACCTTTGCAAACACCAATGTTAAAATATTGTCTGCCATTAAAGACGAAAATATTTCTCAAATCAAAGCCCTTAGCACAGAACTTATAACAAACAACTAATTTCTGCAATAAATTAATCAAAATTTTACCACAAGCCAATGTTGTTAAAATATTTGCCATTAAAATTTAGCTTAGAATTGTTAATGCTTTTAAAATAAAATGGTAATATCATCTAACTATACTTAAGAGGTTTTTAATGTTTTCAAAAACAAAAATTTACAGCAAATTAAAACTTAGAAAATGGAAAAAGTTATCCTTTGAAGAAAAGATTGATGTGTTACAAGAAATAGAAAATCTTCAGGCAAAAAAACTTAAACGCCCTGTCTATAAAGTTGTCGTAAAAGATTTAGAAAAAGGTGTTGGCGGAAGATGTTCTTATGGTACAAAGTCGATACTTATTGACATAGCAGAATTTGACAAAGACGAAGATAGATTTTTTGTTTTGGCGACACTTTTTCATGAAGGCAGACATGCTTATCAAAAAGATGAAATAGACGACAAAGAAAACCATCATTTTTTATCAAAAGAATATAGATGGAAGAAAAATCTTGAAGGATATGTGGGCGTTGCCAATAGTGGAGATTCTATATCTTATTACACTATGCAACCCATCGAAAGAGATGCTGACAGATATGCCATTAGGCAACTAAGAAGACTAAGGCTAAGGTTTCTTTTTTGTAAAGATTTTAAAAGAGCTTTGGACCATAGTGTATACGGTTATAGACA
This sequence comes from Clostridia bacterium, assembly GCA_045605365.1. Taxonomy (GTDB): domain Bacteria; phylum Bacillota; class Clostridia; order Christensenellales; family UBA1242; genus CAKVLS01. The sequence goes on along the minus strand of JAZUPV010000089.1, from coordinate 8,503 downwards.
AGACAAAGCACGAGCAAGAAGAGAATTGGGATTTTTTTATAGAATAAAAATTGCATTTAACAATTTTAAACAAAGACGACGCAATAAAAAAAATACTAAAAACAGGTCTTAGAAAAAAGACTTGTTTTTTTGTAAGTTAATTAAATGTTTTTTATTAAAAACGGCGTTAATATTTGTCTTTTTTGTTTAGATTAATTACAATGGTATAGAGGTAAAAATTTATGTCAAAGTTGTATTTTAAATATGGTGCGATGGGCAGCTCAAAAACAGCTCAAGCATTGATGACAAGGTTTAACTATTTACAAAAAGGTTATGAAGTTTTGTTGATAAAACCTGTTATTGACAATAGAGACGTTGTCGATGGAGAAATAGTTGTAAAAAGCAGAATTGGTATTTATGCTAATTGCAAGGTTTTTGACACAAATATTAACTTGTATGATTTTATAACAAGTTTGGGCTTTACTGAAGGCAAAAAAGTTGTTATCGTAGACGAAGTACAGTTTTGTAGCGCAGAACAAATCGATCAGTTGCACGATATTTCTCTAATGGTGCCAGTGTTGTGTTATGGGTTACTTACTAACTTTAAGACAAAACTTTTTGAAGGGTCAAAACGTTTGGTCGAAGTTGCAGAATCTATCAGCGAAATAAAGTCTGTATGTAAGTGCGGCAAAAAAGCCACTATCAATGGTAGATTTGTAAATGGTGAACTTGTAACTAGCGGTGAAGAAATATCAATAGGCGCAGAAGAATCATATATGAGTATGTGCTATTCTTGTTATAAACAACTAAAAACAAAAAATTAAGACATTAAAAACAAAAAAGAATCCAACAAAAAATTGGATTCTTTTTTTATTAATAAACCTATAATATTATTTGCCTTGGTGTACAAGTTTGGCTACAGGGATATCTGCTGCTGCCCAGTCTAGAGTCATCATATCTTTTGGCAACAACCACTTGATACCTTTGTGAACGTTCATCTTCATTTCTTTAGAGATTAGTTTGCAATCAAACACTGCCATTGATAGATGAAAGTCTGGATAATCGTGCTCGACTTGGTAGAAAAAGTCACCTATTTCAACGTCGATTTCTAACTCTTCGTGAAGTTCTCTAACTAAAGTTTGTTCTAGAGTTTCGCCTTCTTCTATTTTGCCACCAGGGAATTCCCACTTAAAAGATACATAGTCGTATTTGCCTTGGTCTCTTAGAGTACACAATACTTCACCTTTTTCGTTTCTTATAACACCTGCTACTGTTTTTATTTGTTTCATTATGTTTTCTCCTTTGCTTTTGTGATTATATAATATCATACTTTTTTAGGTTTGTAAATAGTTTTTTATAGTTTTTTATAGTTTTTTAAAATTATTTTTAGTTTTTTATAGTTTTTATTGCGTTTTTGCTAAAAATCAGTATAATAAAAGTATGGATTACGAATTAGAAATATTAAATTTAAAAAAGAGAATAGAAGAGTTAGAGAAGCTTGTGTTAAACAAAACACAACTAGCTACAAAACCAACTGAGCAAAGCAACCGAGACAAAACCAAGTATATGTTTGAAGGTAAAATTTATCCTAAAAACAGACTTGTGCTTGCTATTGTAAAGAACTATGTTGAACAAAACAACCCTACTTACGAACAGTTAAACAATGTCTTTGACAAGTCTCTACAGGGGTCTTTGAAGGTAGTCGAATTATATGATGACGCCTTAAAGATAAGTGACGCCGCAAAAAGATACTTTATGAAAGAACAAGACATATTGTCACTACACGGTCAAAAAGTAGTAGTGTGTACACAATGGGGCATATTTAACATAGTTAAGTTTGTAAAAATAGCCCAGTCTCTTGGTTTTAATATAGAGACTATATAAAGCTTTTCATATATCAAAACATATAAGGAGTTAATAATGACTGACGAACTATTACAATTTGCTCAAAAAGCACTAATAATTAAAAATAATAAGCTTTTAATTATTAAAAAATCTTCAAAAGACCCAAACTCTCCAAACCTATGGGAGGTTCCTGGCGGCAGAAAACAAGTAGGAGAAAACTTATCTCAACATATTATTAGAGAAGTAAAAGAAGAAGTCGGCTTAGATATCACCCCAGGAGATATCTTTGATATGTGGGAGTTTTGCATTCCTGTTAACAACAAACAAACAACTGTTGTCGCTGTAGCAAGATTTTGCAACCTTAACAACGAAGAAATTTTAATTACAGAAGACGAAATATCTAACTACAAATGGGTTGATATCAACGAAAGCTTATTAACATATAATTTTATGGCAGGGATAATACCAACAATTGAAAAACTAGTAAAACTGTATACAAAAAGCTAATCAATATTTTTATAACAAAAAAAAGAACCGATAGTATAATATCGATTCTTTTTTTTTAAATTATTCGCAGTCTAAATCTAAAATACTCTTGCAACCTTGAGATTCTTCCCAGTCAGAAGCAAAAGTTGTGATGGCGTTTTCGATATAGTTGGTTGGGTTGACGCAGACCATTTCTCTAAGTAGTTCTGGAGAAATTGTCACTGCATCTGCCCCTGCTTGTAGAGCTTTGATAACTTGTCCGCCGTGGTGAAAACTTGCGGCTAGTATCTTGGTCTTTTTGCCAAAAAAATCAATATTTTGTCTAAAGCAAGCAACAGTTGCTGCAGCGTCAGAACCACGACTTTGTATACGATTAAAGTATGGTGCGATATAGTCTGCCCCGGCAGCTATTGCAACCAAACCTTGCATTTTTGTATATATAGCAGTAGCGGTAATTTTAAAATCACGAGCTTTTAGGGTTTTGATAGCTTTTAAGCCTTCTTCTGTAACGGGTATTTTGATATAGACATCTTTGTCTATGTTTTTAACAATCTTTTCTGCTTCTTGTATCATTTCTTCGGCTGTTTGAGAAACTACTTGTATATGTAGGCTTCTTTCTTTGCCGATTAGTTGACGCAAAGTTCTAAAGTGATTAAAGAAATCTATCTTGCCTTCTCTTTTGATAATGGTAGGATTGCTTGTAATACCTACACAAGGATAAATGTCTACAAACTCTTTGATAGTTTGTATATTAGCATTGTCTAACATCAATTCCATAAAACTCACCTCGAATAATATTTATGTTAAACATACCACTTTGGCAATATAAAGTCAAATTTTAAACTCAAACTTGCGACATGTCTATAAAAAAATCCCCAATAAACTTGGGGATTTTTGTTTTATTGTGCAGAGTCTTCGGTAGCGGTTGGTTTTTGTTGATTAGATATTTGGGTAGAAGATACTTCTTGTGCTACGGCAAGATTGTCTTCTATAGTATGACTAGCGTTTTCTTGTTGTTCCAACATTTCAACATATTCTTCTAGACAAAGACCACTTTGATTGATTGCCTTGGCGTTTTCTGGACCGACATATCTAATATGCCATCTTTCTGGTCTAACACCTGTTTTATCTTGTTTTTCTGCGGTATACCTAACGATAAAACCAAACTGCTCCAACTCTTGATGAAGTAGTGCGTACATTTGCTTTTTTTGTTCGGCGTCGGGTTGTTTTAGATAAGCAAGTCTTTCTGGCAAAGGCAACTTGTCAATAAAGGCTTGTACTATACTAGAGTGTGCAAACTCAGGGTGAACATCAAGCGCAAGCCCTGTATGGTGCTCACTTGTACCTGGTAAGGCAACGGTTTTTAGAGTTTCTTCTTGGGTGTGAGTTTTTCTAAAATCGTCCATAACCTGTTGTTGTGTTTCTACAGTTCTACCAGCAGAAACCAAAAACAACGCTATGCCATACTTTTCTATCATAAGTTGATTAAGTTGTTGATATGCAAGGTGTGTTTCGTGTTCGATATATGTTTTGCCATCGCTATCTCTTATAGGGTCAAGGTCAAACTGTTCTAGCATATCTGGGTCAAAAGGATTGTCTTTGTTGACAAGCCATAGATATTTGTCTTTTGTCATTTGTTTATCTCCTATAATTATTATAACATATTTAATCACAAAATAAAAGACATATATTTTTTATTTATGTTTTGCACGATTTTGCTACAAATTTCTTTTGTGATAGTTTATAATATAAAACATAAAGGATAATCGATATGCAGTTAATTAACATAAGAGATAATTTAGACTATTTGCCTATAGTTATGGATATGATATATGACGAATGGGGCGACGGGTTTAGTTCTTCTAAAGAAAGCAAACTCGAAAAAATAAAAACCGCCATACTAGACGGCGGACAATACCCACAAATATATATACTAAAAGACAATGATATTGTTGTTGGGTCTTTTGCTATTTTAGAACACGAACTTAAGGGTTGCAACTTATCTCCTTGGCTTGCGTGTGTAGTCGTAAACAGAAAACTGCGTGGCAAAGGTTATGGCAAAATATTATTGCAACACATCAAAAGTACTATTGAACAAACTTGCGACAAGATTTATCTTACAACCAAGATGGTTGGCTTTTATGAAAAGATAGGTTTTGAGTTTGTAAAAATAGTCGACAATGGCGAAAACAATAGGCTATACAAAAAGGAGCAAAAGTAAATGTCAATACAAAAGGTAAGAGAATATTTTGGGCAGTTTGGTATACAAGACAAGATACAAGAGTTTGACGTGTCTAGTGCAACAGTAGAACTTGCAGCAAAAGCACTAAACTGTGAACCAAAACGCATTGCAAAGACCTTATCATTTTTAATACACGACCAAGCGATATTGATAGTTACAGCTGGTGATGCAAAAATAGACAATGCAAAATACAAAGCGACCTTTGGTATAAAAGCCAAGATGTTGTCTTTTGAACAAGTCGAGCCTATTGTTGGTCACGCTGTGGGCGGTGTTTGTCCGTTTTCAATCAATGACAATATAAAAGTTTATCTTGACAATTCGCTAAAAAGATTTGAAACAGTCTACCCCGCTTGTGGCAGTAGCAACAGTGCTATAGAGTTGACTATTGTAGAATTAGAAAAATACTCTAACTACACGTCTTGGGTAGATGTGTGCAAGGTGATAGATTAATAAAAAAGGCAGTCTTTTATAGACTGTCTTTTTTGTATTGTTTTGCTCGTGAAATAAGGTCTGTGACATATTTGCTTTTTATTTGTCTATAAGTTGCCCTATCAGTTGTTTGATAAGATAATATTTGCTTTTTGTGTTGGGCATAGGCTTGGGCTTCGGCAGGGTTGTTAAGAAGATAATCTCTTAAGATGATGAACTCGTCATATCTATCAGTGTTTTTTATGACAAGATGTATATGTATATCACCGTCACCTGTCTCATCTTGAGTTGACGCAAAAAACTGATAAACATCTGTTTTACTCTTTGTGCTAGGATAATAGTTGTTGTCAGTCAACTTTTGACCAAAAGCCACAAACTCTGTTTGGTCTGCTGCCCCAACTAAAATATCAATGATGTTTTTGCCAATCATATCGGGTATAGCGGTAGAACCTACGTGTTCTATAGTGACTTCCTTGCCTAATAATTTAATCAAGTTTTGTTGGGCTAGATTAAACAAAATTTTGTTTTGTTGATAATTTTGTTGTATTAACTCTACCATATTATCCCCCTATATTTATGATAACACACCTAAGCAAAAAAGTAAATTTATACCCACAACAACAAAAGATGTTTTATTTGTTATGACAACCAAATATATTGTGCTACAATACTCTTGTCACAAAAAAAGGAGTTATGTATGGATATAAAAACTTACGACCTATCACTACTTGGTCAAGTAGAACTATCTAGAGTAATATGTGTCGCAAGATACAACAACAAATGGGTATTTTGCAAACACAAACAAAGGGATACTTGGGAGATACCTGGCGGACACGTAGAACAGGGCGAAGATTGGCAAACCGCCGCCAAAAGAGAGTTGTTTGAAGAGACTGGCACAACTCAAGCGACCTTTACACCAGTAGGGCTATATGCTATATCAAAATATGGCTTGGTATGTTTTGCCGAGATACAATCTTTGGGCGAGTTGCCTGAGAGCGAAATTGAAAAAATAGGCTTTTTTGATAGTTTGCCAGACAACTTAACTTATCCAGATAGCCATACCATAATGTGGGATATGGTACAAAATTATCTTAACAACTAAATATTTCAGCCAAACAGACAAAATGTTTGGCTATTTTTTTTGCTTTATGTTGTAAATTATAAAAATAAATGTTATTATGATATAGAAAAATCTAAAAGTCGAACATAGTGGCATAAGCGAAATTTACGCAAACGCACAAAATCAAAATTTAACACAATAATTGGATAGAAAAACAAAATGGATAATTCTAACACACGTTTTAATCAACTAAAATGTTCTAACTGCGGTTCTGCCAACTTTAGTCAAGAAAGTGACAGTATGTTTAAGTGTGCTTATTGTGGCACAACTATACAAATGGAACGTGGCATACAAGAACAGTTTATGTCTGCTCTAGGCGCACGTACTAGGTCAAACAAAAACTTGCACATATTGTTGCCGACATATTCTAAAGATGAGTTTTTGAAAAACACCATCATCAATCTTGGCATCAACCCAGAAACACCAGAAGATGTATTGCAAGCGACATTTTCGCCAGTACAACAGACTTATAACTGTTATATTGTACTAGAAACAGAATTTAACACAGTAAAAATCTCTAGCTCTACCACTGAGCCTACTCAAGCTGATGTTGACGCTAACGATATAAAAACTTTTTATTCTTGTATAAAAGCTTCTGGCGATACAGAAGACAAAACAAACCAAATAATGCTAGACGACGTCGAAGAAATGTCTCTTTATTCAACATTGCCTTTGACTAAAGAAAACTTAAACAAAATACATTATACCTTGCCAGACAAAAAAGATATTGACCAAGCAATAGAAGACAATATCAACAAAATCAAAAACGATATCTTGGCAGAGACAAAAGACAAAGATATTGTCGTTGTGCACAAAATTAACAAAATTGATATGTACATAGCGCCAGAATATACTGTCGAGTATGAATACAACGGCAAAAAGCATAAAGAGTTTTCTTTTGCGTACAAAGTCAGCAACCAAAGCGACCCACCACTAGCACAAAATGGTTTAGAGAAAAGAATCAAAAAATCAACTACAAAATGCGTAATGCCTTCTATAATTTTATCTATAGCAAGTATTGCGTTTGCGCTTGTTCACTTGATTGTTTTTAAAACTCTAGACTTAATTTTTATAGACGGCATACTTGCTGTTAGTTCGCTTATTGTGTACTTTATAACAAAAGCCATCTCAAAAAGACTCATAGTAAAAATAAAAACACAGTTATTTTACCAAAAACAACAAAGATTGTTTGACCACTTTAAGAAGAACGACTTGCCTAAATTGACTATGCAAGACCAAGAAAATATCAACAACTATATAAGGTGGTACTAATATGCAAAAACTAGCTAAAATTTTAATGATTGCAAGTATCATAGTATGTGGTCTAGCTATGATAAGTGTAGGTGTATCACCTGCTATATCTTCTATCTATATTCAGTCTCCAACAGGTCAAGAAGAGTTTGTTATGAAAGTAGGCGAAAAAGAAACTTTGTCTGTTGTCATAACACCTAGCAACTCAAAGAGTAAATATAATCTCGACTGGACATCTTCTAATCCGCAAGTTGCTACTGTATCTGACTCTGGTTATGTACAAGCCCTTATGGCAGGTGCAACAACAATAACTGTCAAAACACCTAACGGCAAAAGAGACTCTATAGAACTAACTGTAGAAGAAATCTTTGCGACAACAGTATCTGTCGACTTTGAATATTCTGCAATACAAACAGGTTCTACCTATCAACTAACAGCTACTGTTTATCCAAACAACACAACTAACAAAAACATTATTTGGTCTTCAACAAATGATGACGTAATATCTGTTACACAAGATGGCACTATAACCGCAGAAAGCACAGGTATAGCTGTTGTCACAGCGACATCTGCATCAAACAGCGCTGCTAAGAAATCTCTAACAATTATGGTAAAAGATGTCATCGAAGCAACAAGTTTGTCACTAAACCACACTAGTTTGCAAGTGTACAAAGGCAAAAGTGCATCTTTGACTTGCTATGTAAACCCTACCAACGCAACCGACAAAACTGTAACCTGGTCAAGCAATGCTCCAGATATCGTTACTGTCAACAACAACGGTAGCCTAAATATTCACAACGCAGGCACAGCAACAATAACTGTAACTAGTGCCAATGGCAAATCAACATCTTGTACAGTAACAGTGCCAAGAGTTGAAGCAAGTAGTTTTTATCTATCAACAGGTATGATGACAGACTTAGAAAACCTAGCTGTAGGTGATAATTATCAACTAACATATACTTGTTTATCTTCTAAAGGTTTTGGTTATGAAGTAACTGACAAGGTACAATGGTCAAGCTCAAAACCAGAGATTGCAAGTATAGACGCCAATGGTTACCTAACTGCACACAGTGTAGGCACAACCCTTATTAAAGCGACACTAAGCGGTATAGAAAGAACCGTTCTTGTCGTAGTAAAATAATATCAAAAAC
>JAZUPV010000088.1:0-9574 GCA_045605365.1 Clostridia bacterium | reverse complement strand
CAATTGTCTCTACTATCGTAATAAGCATTTCCACTTTGAACAGAAATGTTTGAAAGCAATGTACAACCTTGAAAAGCACCGCTCCCAACCACTTTTACACTTTTTGGTATTGTAATAGCCTCTAAAGATTCGCAAGAATAGAAAGCAAAAGCCAGAATAGTCTCTAAACCGTTAGGCAACTCAATGTTTTTTAAAGAATCGCAATGAGCAAAAGAACCTAAACTACTATTTCCACCGCCAGATATAGTCTTTATTGTATCCGGCAATACAATTTGCACCAATTTCTCTTTTAGATAAAAAGCGCCTGTACCTATTGCATCAACTGTATATGTTCCATAATCACCGTCTACAGTAGATGGTACGCTTGTAGTTGTTGCTGTTGTGTTATTAAACTTCTTAACAGTAGCCTTTTTCGTTGAATTGTTTAAGGTATAGGTATAATCACCTACTGTTACTTCGCTAGTGGCGGGAGCAAATACTGCATAAAAAGTTCTTGAAGTATTAGCCTCAAAGGTGAAAGAATATTCTTGGTTGGTTGAAATATAACTTGTATCACTTAATGAGTTTTTCCAACCTAAAAACACATTGGTGCCGATAGGGGTAGCTGCTAAAGTTACTGTATTTCCAACTTTAGCAGAGCCGCTATATGCAGCTGTACCTAAGGTCAAATCATTAGATTCTACAGAAATGTAATATTCTATATCAGTATTTTCAACTTTGCTATACAAGTTATATGCTATACCGCCTACTGATACATTTGTATATTGATATGGGTAGTTTGTAGTATTGCTAAGATATGTATTAGATCCGTCATCAATAGAAGACAAGATATAGATGCTCTCCAAAATATCAAAGCAAGATCCAAAATTGTCTTTGGTAAAAGTAGGATAAATTGTAGAACTCTTAATATAGATGGTTTTTAATGCGCTATCTTCCTCAATAAAGCTCGCCCCGCAACTAGTAACTGTGCTTGGTATTGTTATGTTAGTTATCTTAGTATTATTTGAAAAAGCACCATTACTAATTGTTACAAGACCTTCATTTAAGATAATTTCTGATATGTCCGCATAATTAAATGCATTATAACCTATCGATTCAACAGAACCCGGTATATTGATTGAAGACATATCAATAGAATAGAATGCTTGTAAACCAATAGCTTTGACCGTATCATCAATAGTTGTACCTGGACAAGCGGCTATTAGAGTGTTGTTTGAAGTTTGTATAATAGCATTTAGTCCACGGTCTTCGTAGTATGGATTTTCGGCATCAACGGTCACTGTTTTTAGTGTAGAGTAACTATATGCAAATAAACCAGCACCTATTGAAGATACATTCTTTGGGATATGCATTGAGTCTAGTGATGTGTTTTTAAAAGCTTCATCGCCTATTTTTTGTAAAGAAGTAGGCAAAATCAACTCTTCTAAAGAATAGCATATATCAAATGCACCTGAACCTATCTCAACAAGACCTTCTGGCAAATTAATGCTTTGAAGACCACGACAGTTACCAAAAGCACTTCTATCTATTTTTGTTATGGTACTAGGCAAAGTAATTTTGTCAATTGTCCAATTGCTCATATATGCGCCATAACCAATTTCTGTTACAGTATAGGTTATGTCATTTTCTAAAACTGTTTGTGGTACGGTTGTTGTTGTAGCAGTGGTATTGTTGAATTTTTTAACAGTTGCTGTTTTTGCCGTATTGTTGAATGTATAGGTATAGTCACCTATATTAGACTCACTAGTTGCAGCAACAAATATTGCGTAATAGTGAGCTGGGCTAGAAGCAGTAACGGTAAAACTATATTCTTGATTGTTTGAGATATATGTTGTTGCTTCTAGGCTAGTTTTCCAACCTAAGAACACATTGGTACCAATAGGAGTAGCTACAATTGATACATTGTTGCCTACTGCAAATGTACCAGAAGAGGCAGCTGTACCTAAAGTAACATCATTGCTATATACAGTAAATACGGCTTCGAATACAGCATATATTGTTACATCTTCAGCAGGCATTATGAACTTGTCGGTAAACTCGTGTTGAGTTTGTTGAGGGTCATTTTTGCAAACATAATACATTTTGCTTAGTTTATATCCAGTGCCTGGTGTTGCTGTAACAACAACTTCACTTAGATATTCTGCGGTACCTTCGCCGCTGATAGTCGACACTTCAACTTCGCCAAGACCAGTGATATCCGTATAATATAGATAAACTTCTCTGTTCATTTGTATAACTAACTCAACAGGTTGAGAAGGCATATCAAAACTTAAGTCACTGCCACCCCAAGTTGCATAAACTTGACCATCATACCCAATTGCGTTAAATGTCATAATATAGTAACCAACTTCAATATCAGCTGTTATATATACCCTGTCACCAACTTTGACTGCATATTCTTCGCCGCCGATTTCGTCAGTTATTTCAAGGTCACTGGTTGTTATGGTCAAACTATTTAGACCAGTTTCAATATCGCAAACAATTAATCTAACACCTGGGGCAAATACTGCACAATATGAGGTAGCCCCGTTGTTAGTTACAGTAAATGAATATTCTGTATCAGTTGATACATAATTTTCGTCTTCTACATTTAGCTTCCAACCTAAGAAGAAGTTGTTGTCATAAGCTTGAGCGCTTATAGTAACAGTATTGCCTAAGTAGTAGCCACCTTCATAAGAAGCTTCACCCAAAGAACCATCATTAACTGTCACATAGAAGTTGTCAACGTCTTGCTCTACAGTAGAATATAAATTGTATACACTGTCAGCAAAAATTACTTTTGGATAAACATAAGGATATTTTGTTGTGTCGTTAAAGTATGTACTTGTACCTTTGTCTATAGAACGTAAAACATATACACCTGTCAAATGGTCAAAGTTACTCTCAGTTGTTTGATCATCTTTTAGAGCAGAATTATATGTAGCAGAATTTTTTACACATACTGTTCCGTTCCAACCCGCAAGGGCGTTTTCTTGTAAAACTACATTGCCCGGCAAAACAATAGTTTCAAGATTGTCTGCACTATTAAATGCGTAACCACTTATTGAATTTAAACTTTCTGGCAAAGTGATAGTTGTTAAACCACTGTTGTCAAAAGCATATTCGCCAATATATGTTAATCCGCTAGGCAAAACAACGTCTCCGTTGTATACACCTCTAAATGCATAAGAACCTACACTATTGTATGATTTAGAACCATCTGCAATAGTACCATTGCAAGCAGAGATCAATACTAGAGTATCTTTAGTAAAGATTGCGTTCATATCAAGGTCAGTGTATTTAGGGTTGTCATCAGCAATGTTAACAGTTGTAACACCACTACCGTTAAATTGTGCAAAAGATATTGTGGTAATATTTTTGCCGATATTAACAGTTGTTAGATTGGTTTTGCCATCAAAAACTCCATCTACTAGTTCGACAACTGTAAAGGTTGTACCTTGATAATCTACACTATCTGGTACAGTAGTAGTTGTCGCTGTAGCGTTATTAAAGGCCATTACTCTTGCAGTAGAAATATCTAATGCTTGATACTCATAGTAGCCTATAGTAAAGTTTGTTATTAATTCAAAAACAACATAAACAGTCACGTCTTTTGCAGGCATAATAAAGTAGTCGTCCGTTCCGCCAAAACCTATTGGATTTTTGTCGGTTTGACCATTTATTATATAGTAAAACTCTTCTACATAATAACCAGTAGCTGGGCTTATGCTTACGTATACTGGGTTATTATAATAGCCCGAATCAGGTATACTTACAGTTCCTTCACCTGAAACTTCGGTTGTTATATTGTATGGTATTTCTTCCCAATTTACATATAAGATAGCGTCGCATGCAGGCATTGTAAAGAAAGTATCTTCTGTTATAGTTTCACTATTATCATTATAAACTAGTATTGCGTCTGGATATCTAAAGCCTAAATCTACATCGCCTGACACCCACTTTAATTTTGTGTTGTACGGTATAGAGATTCGGTCTTCAAACGATCCATATTCTCGAAGACATGTACTTATAACATTTTCATCTTCGTCAACAAGATAAACATCTCCTACATTATACGGAACATCAAATACAAATATATAACTCTTTGCAACTAAATGGGCACCTATAACAACGTTGTGTTGAGGCATAACAAATGCATTGTTAACTATCTTGATTTCATGTGTAGGGTTGGCTGGATCATAATAATAGATATAACTTTGAGTGGTGTCATATTGGTCATCAAAATCATCATTGATTGTAACAACACCTTCTGCACCCCATTCTAATTCAAGAGAAGTTTTTTCTCCTACAAACCAAGGGTCACCAGCACCGTCTAACTTTTCTTGAATATTGATATCAAACTCGTCAAACTCTGGGATAGTGATAGTGTAGGTTGTTTTTCTAAAGTCAACAACTACCATTATATCGTCTGCTGGCATCAAGAACTTATTGGCATTGATAGGGACAGATTCAGAAGATGTTTGATAATATGCTTCAAAGAAACTATACCCTGTAGCTGGAGTTATTGTTAGAGTTATTTCTTCGTTATAGTTTGCAGTTGTTTTTGAAATAGTAAAGTCGCCGTTTGTTGAATCAACTTTTGTTATTGTATAAGCTCTATTAGAAAATTCTGCATAAACTCTAATATCGCTTGCAGGCATTTTAAAACTTGCACCCGCAATATCAACTCTCTCGCTGTCGCTTTCTCTAATATAATAAAGAGCACTTAAGTTATAACCAGTAGCAGGTGTAACTGTTACATTAACTTCTGTATCAAATTGAGCATAAGAACTTACTGTTAAAGTACCGTTTTGACAAGGTTGAGCTTCGATACTATAAGTGATTGGATTATAAGCTGGTGTTAAATACACATTACCTGTCGGCATTTCATATATGCCAACGTTAGTCCATACAATATCTGACCCTTCAATTTGACCAATAATAGTTACGTCTTCTAATCCTTCTTGATTAGAAGAAACTGTAATTGTAATTAGATCGCCAGATTTAATTTGAACAACGTCGCCGTTAGTTGCTAAAGTTACGCCTGATTGATCTTTTACAAAAATATCAATATCATAAGTGTCATCTTCTACAACGCTCAATATATAATAAGGCCCAACAAATTCTGCACAAATATATACATCAAAAGCTGGCATAGTAAACTTATTATCTATTATTGTTGTTTTGTTTTCTCCTTGTTCATCTTGATACCATACAGAGACTAAACGATATTTATCATCCGGAGAAGTTTCGATAGTTATTTCGTCGCCATAATAAGCGTTTTCTTTTAATGCAAAGGCTACGCCGTTTTGCATATATTCGTCAGTTGTAATTGTATACAACTCTTTAACAAAAGTTACATAAATTTTAATGTTTTTTGCTGGCATTGTGATAGTGTTTGCAAATTCATAATGTGTTTCGTCGTCAGCTATCAAATAATATTGCTCGTCAACTGTGTAGCCAGTATCTGGAGTAATTGTAACTAATACCAAATCCCCCTTGGTTGCGGTTGTCACAACATCTACACTACCATTAACCAAACTTGCTACGGTAATATCATACACTGTCTTTGTCCAAGTTGCAGTATATGTTCTGTGACCTGTAGAGCCTTTTGAGATAGTTACAGCCATTGTAGGTTGAGATAAATCTGTGCCTGTCCAACCAGCAAAGTCGTGTGCTTCTTTGGTAGGAGTTGGCAAGGTGAAAGTTGGAGTCTCTATGTTATAACTAATTGCTTGTCCGCTTATAGAACCACCATCTAGATTGTAAGTTAGGCTATATGTAATAGTATCCCATCTTGCGTATAAGGTTGTATCTTGAGTAACTCTATATTCTTCAGTTACTTGAGTTCCACCAACGGGCTGAGTAAACCAACCATATAATGTATAACCATCACGAGTAGTAGTAGGCAATTCTCCTATTTCTTCGTTATAACTAAAACTATATGAGTTTACTTCTTCGCCACCCATAGCATCAAATGTTACATCATAAGATTTTATTATAGGAGTAAAGAGTGCCTGATACTCTGTGTTCTGTGTAGCTTTTGAAACTTGAGGGGTCCATGTTTGAAACATGTAAGCATTAACTTGGTCCTCTGGTTTTTCTGGGGTTTCGCCGTCGTATGTTGGCATTGTGTTATATTCTACAGTGTCAGTTTCTAATACTGTACCGTCATAGTTTTTCCATACGATAGTAAAGGTCTTTGCTTGCCATTTTGCGATATATGTTTTGTCTCCGTAAGAACCTTTTTGGATAGTTACGGTTTCTTCTGTACTAGCAGCGCCTTGCAACTGCCAACCTAAGAAGTTGTGACCTTCTTTGGTAGGAGTTGGCAAAACAAAATCATTGTCTTGAATTGTGTAGCCGATAGGGTTGTTTCCACTAACTGTACCGCCGTCTAAATCTAGGGTTATTTGATATGTAATAGCGCTCCATTTAGCGTGATAAGTAACGTCTTGTAAAACTTGTGTTTGGCTAGAAACTTCAAACCCACCAGTAAGAGCAGTAAACCAACCAATAAAGTTGTAGCCTAGTCTAGTGGTTACTTTTGATGATAGGTTAGATAAAGTTTCGCCATATTTGTATTCTTCTGGGTCTACGGTACTACCGCCGTTGGCATTAAATTGTACTACATAAACCCTATCGACAGCTTCAAATTGTACAGTATAAACTTGCGCTTTGTTGGCAGGATACAATTCTGGGCTCCAACCACTAAACACATAGTGATGAGTGTTGGTTGAAGCTTTTGTTGGGGTTGAGTTGCCATAGGTAGGGGTTGTTTCAAACTCAACATAATCTGCATACAAAAGCGAGCCGTCTTCGTTGACAAATTTTATTAGGTATGTTTCTTTTTGCCATACTGCAGTTAATTCAATATTACCTGTATAACCGGCCTCTATTCTACCTATACTTGTTGTATCTCCGCCTCTATTTATATACCAGTTTTCAAAAATGTGTCCAACTTTGGTTGGTATAGGCAAATCAAAACTATCCCAAACATAATAACTAGTCTTTGCATCTTGTGGCAATGTGCCGCCGTCTAGGTTATAGGTGATTGTATAACATATTGGTTGAACATCTGCATAAACTGTAACGTTGCCTGCTGGCATATTGAAATTGTGTGTAAAGTCAACTTCGGTGGTTGTACCTTCTAATATATACCAAGTACGTATTAGCTCGTAACCTTCGTCAGTTGCAACAGTTACAACAACTTGGTCGCCTAAGTTGGCACCTAGTCTAGATAAAGATATAATACCATTTTCTACATAAGGGTCTTTTGATACTGTATACAAAACTTGTTCAAATATAGCATAAACAGTTATGTTGCCTGCTGGCATATCAAAAGTTAGGTCGATATCATACTGGTCTTCGTCCCCTGGCAACATATAATATAACGCTGTCAAAAGATAACCAGTTTCGCTACTAACTGTTATTGTTAGTTGATCTTGATAGTAGGCTTCTTCTACGACATCAATTGCACCACCTACACTATCAGCTATTGTGATAGTGTATAGTTGTTTTTGCCAGTTGGCAGTATATTGTCTGTTGCCGATAGAACCCTTTTCTATCATAAGGGCAACTTTTGGTTCTGTTTGGTCAGTACCAGTCCAACCGTCAAACACATAACCAGTACGAGATGGTATTGGCAATGTAAAAGTATCTGTCTCGACATTGTATTCTTCTACAAGACCTGTAATAACAACATCGTCTTCATATGTATATTCGATAGTGTATGTAATTGGGGCAAACTCAACATATACAGAAACATTGCCCGCTGGCATCACAAAAGAGTTGTTTTTGATTTCAACTTTTTTGTCCTTGCCTTCTACTATATAATACATTTCGGCTTGTTGATAGCCTGGGTCAGCTACAACATCTGATATTTGTACACTTTCGCCAACTTTAGCATCTTGGGTGATGTTAAAGCCTCCGTTTTGTCCAATGGCTGTTATACCAAAACCTTTTGGTAAATAAGTTGCGGTATATCTACCCCTTGTTTGTTCGTTCATAGTGAAGACATAGGTTGATTCGTAACTTACAACGACATCTTCTTTTAACCAACTTTCAAAAGAATAGCCTGGTTTTTCTTGGGCAATTAGGGTTACTTCGTCGCCTTTTTCATAAGCTCCGTCGCCATATAGATATGCAACAATAGAAGGGTCTCCATAAAACTCTACCTTGTATTGTTCAGGTTTTGGCACGAGAAAGATAAACACTGCTATGCCAGCAGCTACTATTCCGCACAAAACACTTATAACTATTGCAAATATTTTTGCTTTTCCCATAATTGTTTCCCCATTTATCGAAAGTGCATATATAATAATAAATAATATATACTATACTATAACACACATAACAAACGACTATCAAACAAATCAAATCATTTGGTCTAAAAAACTTGGCAATTTTATTGACAAAACCTACCCAAATGCTAAACTAAACAAGTAAAAATACAATGTACAAGGACACTAAGTTATGACTCAACTCAACGATATTGATAGCCTAAAGAACAAAAGACTTTTCTTATTTGACATAGATGGCGTTATAAAAATAGGCAACACCCTTATAGACGGGGCTATTGAACTGTACAATTATATCAACGACATTGGTGGCAAGTCTATATTCATCACCAACAACGCCACAAAAAACTGTGCTTGTTATGTAGATACTTTTTTAAAATTTGGCTTTGACGTAGACGAGAGCAATTTTGAAACTGCCCTATCTGTATCAGCAAGATATTTAAAACAACATCACAGTCAAGACAAAATATTTGCTATGGGTACACAATCACTCGTTGATGAATTGGTTGGATTAGGGCTCAACGTCACAACACAAGTAGAGCCTGATATTGATGTTGTACTTGTAGGATATGACAGTGAACTTAACTATCAAAAATTAAGCAACGTCTGTGAAATTTTGCAAACACAACAAGTAACATATCTTGCTACAAACTTAGACCTAAGATGCCCTATTGACTTTGGCTTTGTGCCAGACTGTGGCTCTATGGTAGAAATGATAAAAACAACCACCGGCAAACAACCAAAATTTTTAGGCAAACCATCTAGCGAGATGGTAGACCAGTGTCTTGAAAAAACTGGTTATGACAAAGACCAAGCTATAGTTGTTGGTGACAGATTATATACCGACATAGCTTGTGGCAACAATGCAGGCGTAGACACTTGTGTTGTGTTTACTGGAGAAGTTAAACCACACGACCTTGACGAATGTGAATATATTGTTAATTATGTTTTTGATAACGTTAGAGAATTGTTAAATGAATTAAAAAATTAATAATATTTTTATAAAAACCAATAATTTTCACACAAAAAACAAGACCGAACACGCGTTCGGTCTATTTTTTCATAAATTTTTAGTATGTTTTTGGCAATTTTTAATATTTTGCACTATTTTACTCTACATAGTTGATTGTATGAGTAACGGCAAAAATATTAACTTTGGCAGCAACAACTATACACGACGCATCGGTCATAGCAAGAATATCTGACTTTAATTTGTTACAAAATTGTCGTATTTCTTTTAGGCGGTTTTGTGTAAAAATACTATCGTCTAAAACAAAATGTGGTTCTATTATAGC
>JAZUPV010000087.1:0-11853 GCA_045605365.1 Clostridia bacterium | reverse complement strand
TCTGTGACATAGTTGTTAATGTTTATTTCTACTTGAGTGCCGTATGTATAAACTCCGCCGTCTACGTCTGTAGCTACTGGTGCTGAGTTGTTGACAATAACGCTAACTTGATATGTAGTAGAATTGCCACTATTGTCTGTTGCTGTATATGTAACTTGATAATTGCCAGTAATAGTAAATATAGCTCTGTTTTGTGCGTCCAGGTTAAAACCTGTCGAAGCGATTGTTACGTTTTGGTTAGTTAAAGTATCGATGTTGTCTTCAACTTTTGCTATCATTTGTCCAAATGATATTGGGGTGTTTTTGTCAACGTGAACTTCATAAGAACCTGAGTTGTTAATAATACTACTAGTAAATGTAATAGTAGGTTTAGAACTGTCTACGTACATTACTAATAGAGTTTCTGAATTTTCTGAAACTTCTTCTTGGTCGTTACAATAAATTGTAAATGTTACTTCTCCAACAAATTTTTCGCTTGGAGTAAATGTAAATGTACAAGTTGCTGTGTTGTTGTCTTGGTTTCGATCTGTAGTATTTAGCACAACCGAACCTGATGTAGCATCAATAATTATTGTTACTGAGTCAAGGTCTAAGTCGCTTGCTTCTACTTGAAAGTCAATAGTTTGACCTGGCTCTAAAGCCGCCCCATTGGCAATCTCTTCTCCATCAACTTGAACATAAACACTGTCGATGGTTGGTTTTTCGTTTGACAATACAAACTCTTTTGTTGCGGTAGCGGTAAGACCACTTATTGTGCTTGTGTATGAATATGTTGCTTGGTATGTGCCAGAAGTAGCGGTATTTGTTACGTTGTGGCTAATAACAAGTATTGTTGGGTCTAATAACAAGTCGCCGTCAACTTTGCTGCCGTCATATTCTGTTATGTTGTCAACCAACTGTCTTAGCCAATCTTCTAAATCGGCTAGTTGACATTTTTTGTTAAAGATTATTTCGTCTGCTGAAGTAAAATTAATAACCGGTGCTGTATCTATATTATAAGTTGCTGTAAAGACCAATGTCTTTTGCAAGTTAAATTTCATACTCTCTAAAGTAATAGTACCAGTTACTGTTTCTTTAAAACCTTTTGGGGCTATTATTTGAATTTCTGTAATTGTTGAGTTGATTGGACTTGAGCTTATGCTAAAGCCTGCTTTGTCAAAACTAGCAGAAGCTGAAACAACTGCGCTCTCGTCATTATACATTGCTCTAAGTATTATATTGTCTGCAGAAGATACTGTGCCAAAGTCGTATGGTGCAGCATTTGTACCGGTGATTACTTCGCCGTCATAATAAAAGTCCCATTCAAAATTTGATGCGTCTTCTACGACGTTTACTTCAAGATAGTTTTCAAGTTCGTCGCCGTTGTAAGCATATGTGATGTTATAATAACCAATTTGATTAACATTGACAGCGCTTGTGTCAATTGTTATTTGGTTATTGTCTATTTTAGTATTGTTAAGATAAACTTCTTTTATATAACTGCGCAAAGTTGCTTGGTCTGGCAAGCTATGTCCTTGATAGATTGTTATTTGAGATTGGGTAAAAGCTATACCTTCTCTATAGAACATTGCTATCATAGGTGCTTTTTCAGTAGTATACGTAGAAGAATCTGTTCTTGTAACGGTCGCTTGATACATAAAGTTAAAGTTGCCAAGCTGTGGTACACCACTATTTACTTTGCCGTATACAGCTACTTGGCTATTGTTGTAACGTATCATATCAACCAGTGTACTATTGATGCTTATTTCTTTGTCATAAGGGCTAGGTGCACCAAGAGTTGTTATGTTGCCAAAAGCATTGCCGTCACTATCAAATAGTGTTATCTCGATTGTGCTTGATTGTTCTGATTCTGGTATAGAAAAACTAAATTCTCCTACAGCTTCAACGTAGGTGTCTTGAGCAGACAATCCAATAGCATTGCCATACACTGTGCTTGACCTTGCAACAATTTCTTCACCTGCAGCATAAGCAACAAAGTTGGTATTGATACCGACTATCATCGCAAAAGCAATACACAATGACAATATTAAGTTTTTTAATTTGATTTTTGTCATAACTATCCCTTATTATGTTGGTTTATTTTATGTTGTGTAAAAATAATAAAATCTACTACATTATAATATAAATTACTTTATACTTATGGTATATCAATTTGGCAAAAATTTGTCAATTATATTGATATGGTTTACACTTTTGAAAGAATTTGGTAGTATAAAAATATGGAAGATATAGAACAAAAACATTTTAAAAAATTAGACCAAGGGTTCGTATGTGAAAATTGCAAAAAAGAAGTAAAGCCCCTAGGCTATACATCACGTGACCATTGCCCGCATTGTCTATACAGTATACACATAGACAACTACCCTGGTGATAGACAAAACGACTGTCACGGTTTGTTACAACCTATCGGTGTTGAAAAGAACAAAAAAGGTTATCAAATAATCTACAAATGCACCAAATGTGGTCAAGTAAAAAAGAACATAACAGCCCAAGATGACAACTTTAACAAAATTATCAAATTGTCGAGTTTTTCTGGGGTATAAAACACCCTATAAAGTTGACAACTTGGTCAAATTAAGTTGACTAGATTAAAAATGAAATTTATACTATAAGTAGTAGTCAAAAACTCTAAATTTTTTTGTGTTTGACATAAATTTTTTTACTTCAAGATAAACTATATTAAAAGATAAAAAGGTAACTATGAAACGCAATTTATTATCAATTTGTATGGTTTTGTTGTTGGTAGTATGTATAGCTGGTTGTGGCAAGGCTGGATTTGACTCTGTACCTTATACGCTTAGTTTAAAAACTCCAGAATTACTAGTCGAAGACTACACAAAAGCCAAGGCTGGCACATACCCACTTACTGCCAATTACGAAACAACAATCACAACTGAATATCCACAACAAGAAATAGTAGAAACCAGAGTTATCAAAACTACTATCGGCAACTATCAAAACAACTACTATTGCCGTATAGAAGAAATAGTATCTGTAGGCGACAATCAAACTGGCTCTCAATTGACTATACTTTATGGCGGATGGAAATATGTCTCAACTTATGACGTAGCTAGTTCTACCACAACTAAGCTAAAGTATCCTTATACAGGCATCTATCCAAAAGAAAATACACTTGATACTTTGTATTCAGCAATTGACCAAGAAGCCATTGAAGAAATTTACGAAAAAGTTTATGAACAAGAAAACTACTATCGTCTTGTATTAAAACTATATAATGTAAATTATAGCGAAGACATCACTCGTCCAGAAGGCACTTATTATTCTGCTTATAGTTATGAGTTCGGCATCAACAAGAGTGGCTATATACATATGTTTAATACATACAACACTTTGCTTATTGACGACTGGACAATTTATCGTACTCAGACAATCAAAACTAATCTTAAGGAATACGGGCCAACACTATACATCGACCCACCTGAAGATCTAAACACTTATGAGACAGTATAAAAAACAATAAATTTTAAGGAGAAAATAAAAAAGAATGAAAGCAATCGTATTATTAGCAGGATATGCCGTTAGACTTTATCCACTAACAAAAGACAAACCAAAAGCGTTACTTACAATCAATGATCAACCTTTGATGGACTTATTATTTAGCAAAATCGACAAAATTGATGAAATTGACGAAGCAATCTTAATAAGCAACGACCGTTTTTATAACAACTTTTTAGAATGGTCAAAAACTTATAAAGGCAACAAAAAAATCACACTTCTAAACGATGGCACTACTTCTAACGAAGATAGACTTGGTGCAATTGGTGACTTGATGTTCGCTATCAACAAATGCAACATCGACGACGAAGCTATGGTACTATGTGGTGACCACTACTTCACATTTGAGTTAAAAGATTTTTATGATTATTACAAACAAGTTGGTACAGACTGCTGCATCGCAGACGTTATCAACGATATGGAATATCTAAAGCAATTTGGCGTTGGCGTAACCAACGAAGAACAAATTCTTATCGAAATGCAAGAAAAACCACAAGAACCAAAGAGCAACCTAAGAATACTTGCTTTCTACCTATACCAAAAAGAAACTATGCGTTTAGTTAAACAATATCTTGACGAAGGCAACAACAAAGACAGCCCAGGAAACTTCTTAAGCTGGTTGTACAAACGTAAACCTGTACACGTACACGTGCCAGAAGGTCAATGTGTAGATATCGGCACACTAAAAGTTTATGAAGAACTTGACGCAAGAATAAGAAGAGAAAGTCAAAAATAAAATTTACTTTGTTAAAGAAGGTACCTTATGAAGGAAAGGATTATAGAGTCTTTTGATGGCAACAAGATTTGTTGTTATCTTTGGGACAATGTAAAAAACCCAGTAGGTGTTGTACAAATTTTTCACGGTATGGCAGAACACGCCACCCGTTATGATGAGTTTGCAAAGTTTTTAAACAAAAACGGCTACATAGTATTTGCTGATGACCATAGAGGTCACGGCAAAACAGCCGGTAGCGTAGAAAATATCGGTAAGTACGAAGGCGGCAACATATTTTTTGACACTGCCCAAGACGAAAAGTATTTCGCAAAACTACTAAAAGAAGAATATAACCTACCAATTTATCTATTTGGTCACAGTTATGGTTCTTTTGTAGCGTTACACTTTATTCAAACTTGCAACCTTTACGAAAAAGTTGTCTTGTCAGGTTCGTCTTATATGAAAAGACAAGATGCAAAATTTGCTCACTTAGTCTCAAAAATTACTAAAAAGTTCAAAGGCGAAAAAGCCCCTGCAAAACTTGTAGAAAAATTATCTTTTGTTTCTTATAACAAAAAGTTTCATGACAACGGCTCTTGGCTAAACAGCGACAAAGAAAAAACTCAAGAATATTATAGCGACCCACAATGCGGTTTGTCATTTAGCGCAAAGTTTTATGATGACCTATTCTCAGCTTTTAATATAATTTTCAAAAACGAAAACTTATACAAAATCGACGATAACAAAAAGATTCTTATCCTATCAGGTAAAGAAGACCCTGTCAGCAAGATGGGCAAGTTGGTTATAAAACTATATAGAGTGTTTAAAGAACACGACCTTAGAGTAGCTATGAAATTGTACGCAGGTGCACGTCACGAGATTATACACGACACAACTAAAGAAACTGTATTTCAAGATGTGCTAGACTTCTTTAACGGCAAAGCAGTCGACGCAGTTGGTCTTGCTATAAAGAAAAAGAAAGAACTAAGAGCAAAGAGAGTTGCAGAGCAAATATCTTCACAAAACACAAACACAACAAAAAAACCTTCTAAATCAAAATCAAAATAAATTTTTACAACAAAAAAAGATGGATTATTAATCCATCTTTTATTTTTTTATTATTGCATTTGTTTTGTTATTTGCTCCATAACAAGGTCTACTAATGCCCCGCCTTCTTCGGTGTTGTAGTCAAAGTCTTGGTCTACATATTCTGCCAAAGTACCAATAGCACCATAATAAGCAAAGTTTACTGTTTGCTCGTCAACGTTACTAATGTAACCTTCGTTAAGACCACGTTTTGCAATAGCATTAAGTAGTTTTATAATCAAGCTTTGGCTCTTTTCTAATAGGTCAGCAATCTTAGCAGAATCATCTTCGTTAAGATATGTGATATATGTTTTGAAAGTCCATGGCAATACCATCCATTTGTTTGACTTCATACATACTATCATTGACTTTACCCAAACTCTTAAGGTTGGTTCGTAAGTGGTGATTTTAAAACTTTGTGAAAAGAATTTTAACATTTTGTTAGCATAGAAGATTATGCTATTAAACACCATATCGTCCTTGCTAGAAAAATATTCATAAATAGTACTTTTGCCCATGTCACATCTTCTTGCAACTTCTGCTAGAGTGATAGCCTTGTACTCGATACCATCATTCAACATTGCTAGTACTTCTTTGTAGATAAGTTGTCTTTTCATTGTGTGTGCTCCTTATAATACCGAACGAACAATCGGTTGGTCTTTTTTAGTATGCCTTTATTTGTCCTTTTTTAGTGCCAAATACGCATATTTTTATCTTTGATACTTAAAGTATATATATTTTTATTTCAAAAGTAAACAATTTTTTGCATTAAAGTTATAAATATCTGTTTTTTATTGATAAAAAAGTAGCAAAATTATAACAAAACTTGTATAATTGAAGAGTAAAACAAAAAAAGAAAAGGGTACTATTATGCAAAGAACAAAAATCGTTTGTACACTTGGTCCTTCTTGCCAAGACTACAAAACAATATGTAGAATGATAAAAGCTGGTATGAATGTTGCCAGACTAAATATGAGTCATGGAGAACTTGACTACCACCAAAAACTTATCGACACTGTAAAACAAGCCCGTCTTGACCTTAACAAACCTTGCGCTATTATGGTAGACACTCGTGGTCCAGAGGTGCGTATCGACAAATTTAAAGATGGCAAAGTTATACTAAAGAAAGGTCAAACTTTTGTCTTTACAAAACGTGACGTCGAAGGTGACAACACACAAGTTGGGCTTCGCTTCCCAAAACTTGTTGACATCGCAAAAGTTGGCAAACACATATACGCCAACAATGGTCTACTAAAACTAAAAATAGTAGAAGTTAGCGACACAGACATCACTTGCAGAGTTGTCGTAGGTGGAGAACTTAGCAACAACAAAAGTATCGCTATACCTCACGTACCACTAGAAGTTCCTTATATCAACGACGTAGACAAAGAACATATCAAGTTTGCCGTACAAAACCAAGTAGAAGCAATCGCTTGTTCTTTTGTAAACTGCAAAGAAGACATCTTAGAAGTAAGAAAACTTGTCAAAAAATATGGTGGCAATCAAGAAATCATCTCTAAGATAGAAAGCCTAGAAGGTATCAAACTACTAAACGAAATCATCGACGTAAGTGACGGCATAATGGTTGCCCGTGGTGATATGGGTACAGAGATACCACTAGAAAAGATACCTTTTGTTCAAAAAGAAATGATCAAGAAAACTGTACAAAAAGGCAAGTACGTTATCGTAGCTACCGAAATGCTAGAGTCTATGATACAAAAACGTCGCCCTACCCGTGCAGAAACAACTGACGTTGCCAACGCTATCTACGACGGCACTAGCGCAACAATGTTATCTGGCGAAACAGCTAGCGGTGCTTATCCGGTAGAAGCTATTCAAACTATGGCAGCTATAGCAAAATCTTCAGAACAATCTATCAAATATGACAAACGCTTTACCAAAGGCGAAGTCAACACTATGCGTGATGCTATTTCTTATTCTGCTTGCAGCACATCATTTGCTCTTAAAGCAAAAGCTATACTTTGCTTCTCACATATGGGCAATTCAGCAAAAGCAATCTCTTGCTATCGTCCAGACTGCAAAATAGTTGTACTAACTACCGAACAAGATGTTTATCACAAATTGTCTTTCTGTTGGGGTGCTATACCAGTAGTATGTCCACCAATACCTACTACCGACGATATGATCAAAAAAGCCAACGACATAGCAAAAGAACTAAAAGTAGCAAAACCTGGCGACACTATAATCATAACATCTGGCATACCAGTAGACAAAATGGGCAAAACCAACCTAATCAAAATTCACATTGTAGAATAACAAAAAAACCAAGGCTCACCCTTGGTTTTTTATTATAAAAAACAGTAGTTTGAAATAAACTACTGTTTTTGTTTTTATTAATAGTTGCAGTTTTTTGGTGTACGTGGGAAGATTTGTACGTCACGGATATTATTTACACCTGTCACATACATCAAAAATCTCTCAAGGCCTAAGCCAAAACCACTGTGTACTACACTGCCATATTTACGCAAGTTTAGATACCACCAGTAGTCTTCTTCTTTAAGACCACGGATTGCCATTTGCTCTTTTAGCACGTCAAGACGTTCTTCTCTTTGGCTTCCACCGACCATTTCGCCAACACCTGGTACAAGCAAGTCACAAGCAGCAACGGTTTTGCCATCGTCGTTAAGACGCATATAAAAAGCTTTGATTTCTTTTGGATAGTCAGTAACGAAGACTGGTTTTTTGTAGATTTGTTCTGTCAAAAATCTTTCGTGTTCGCTCTGCATATCACAGCCCCAATATGCTTTAAATTCAAATTGGTCATTGTATTTTTCAAGTTGCTTGATAGCGTCTGTATATGACACTCTAACAAACTCGCTCTTTGCTACGTGGTTTAGTCTATCTAATAGCCCCCTATCTACAAAGTTGTTGAAAAACTCCAACTCTGTAGCACAGTTGTCCATAAGATAATTGATAAGGTATTTTACCATTTCTTCGATAAGGTCCATATTGTCAGCAAGGTCGTTGAAAGCAACTTCTGGCTCGATCATCCAAAACTCGCTAGCGTGACGAGTGGTGTTGCTGTTTTCTGAACGAAAAGTTGGACCAAATGTATATATTTTAGAAAAGGCAAGTGCAAGGGCTTCGCCTTCTAACTGACCGGTAGGTGTTAAGAAAACGTTTTTGCCAAAGAAGTCGTTTTCTGGGGTTGCGGTTTGCATTTCTTTTTTGTCGTAGAAGTTGTGGGTAGTTACTCTAAATACGTCACTACCGCCTTCACAGTCGGCACCAGTAATAATAGGTGTGTGAGTATATACAAAACCCCTTTCGTTAAAGAACTTGTGTATAGCAAAAGATGTTTGGCTACGCACTCTAAACACTGCGTTAAACAAATTTGTTCTTGGTCTTAGATATGCGATTTCTCTTAAAAACTCTATTGAGTGTCTCTTTTTTTGAAGGGGATATTCGCTATCTGTTGGGCAGACAATCTCTACGTTGTCGGCTTTTATTTCGAAAGGTTGCTTGTTTTCTGGAGTTAGTACCAAAGTGCCTTTGCAAATCATACTAGAACCCGCATTTAGCTTTGAGATTTCGTCATAGTTTTTGCAAGAGTCTTTGGTAAAGACTATTTGAACGCCTTTAAAAGATGTGCCGTCGTTAAGGTCGATAAAACCAAACTCTTTAACGTCACGGACACTTCTTACCCAGCCAGCTACAGTAACTTGTTTGCCATCTAGGTTGCGATAACTATTGTATAATGTTTTTATGTCTTGTTTTTTCATAAAATAATCCTTTTAACACAACTATTGTAACACAAACAAAAATTTTGTAAAACCATTAAATATACTTTTTTAAAAAAATTATATTGCGTATAATACCATACCAAAAACCGCCGATATTAGTATCAAAATTATGGGCGAAAGGGTCTTCTTTTTTAGTTTATAAAAGGTCAAAGATACCCCTACTATTATGCCAAAAATAATTAAACCTTTGTAATCAAAACTAATGGCATCTTTGACAGTGCTTAGACACAATATGCTACTTAGCATCATACTAACAGCAGTTGCAAGTATCAACCCTACCACAGCGGGTTTTATACCACCCAAAAGAGCCTTTACCCCGGCAAATTTTAGTAAGTTTTTGATAACACTTGCAATAATCAAAATAATTATAAATGACGGCAACACAACGCCAAGTGTCGCAACAAAAGCCCCCAACAACCCTGCTTGAGAACTACCCACAAATGTCGCCATATTGATAGCGATAGGCCCTGGGGTCGACTCTGATACTGCAAGATAATTGACAAAGATATCTTCTGCCAACCAACCATTAGACAAGACTTCTTCTCTAATAAGTGGTATCATACCATACCCACCGCCAAAAGATACAGCACCTATTTTTAAAAAGGTCAAAAATAACTTTAGATAAATCATTTTTTGTCCCCCTTTTGTTTAGGGGTTGTATTGGTTTTGTTAGACTGCAATTTTTCTTTTTTAACTTTGGTTGGTTTGGTTTGAGTTTCACAGTCTAAGTGAGTGTCTGGTTGAGCTATTATCGAAGTTTTTTCTTTAGTTTGTTGTTCTATTGACACATTGTCGGTTTGCTGAGTATTGTCGGTTAGAACTGGCTGTTTTGAGCGTTTTATAAAGTAACTAACAAGATACACTACCAAACCTAGCCCACCACTAATCAATATATAATATATAGAAGAAAATTGTATCGCAAACAACGAAAAAGCCACCATACAACCAAACACAGCTACTATGATGATAATGTTAAAAAGGTTTAGTTTTAGACCTTTTAACATTTTTATACCAGCTGCCAAGATTAAGTATGATACACACACTTGTATACCTTTAAAAGCATAGGCTACGTATTTTAACGACAAGAACTTTTCTAAAAATAACGATATAACAAAAATAATAACAAATGACGGCAAACACACACCGATAGTTGCCATTATACTACCCCATACACCTGCCATTTTGTAGCCTATATAAGTGGCACTGTTGACAGCGATAGGTCCTGGGGTTGATTCTGCTATAGCTACCATATCCATAAACTCATCTTTTGGTAGCCAGTTTTTCTTTTCGACAAATTCGTTTTGCAATAGGGCTATCATAGCGTAACCGCCGCCAAAGGTAAACAGCCCTATCTTGAGCATAGTCACGAATAATAGTCCTAGTTGTTTTAATTTTTTCATATATAACTCCACGATTATTGTATCACAATACAATAATGTTTGTTAACAAATTGACCGCAATAAAAAACTCCATAGAGTATGGAGTTTTTTGTTTTATTCTTCAAAATTATCTTCTTCTAAATCTAGCATTAGCTCGTAGATACAGTGTTCTGCGTCGCCGTTTTTTACAAGAGCTCTTTCTTCGTCTGTAGTGATATATCTTATACCTTTTAGTGTAGCACCCATATCTTCGTACATTTTGCGTGTAGTCATATCGTCGGTGTTGGTTGCAAAGTATATAACACGTTGTCTATGGTGAATAGCTACAGGTATCAACATAGAAAAGGCTTCTACTATAGCTTGAGGGCTAACGTCTGGAGCAAACTCAAATGTTACACTACCGTTGTATTGTGTAAAGATACTATTGCCTACTCTATACTCTAGTTTGCCGATAAGTTTTTTGTCTTGGTCTAATACATCAAATAGATATCTAGGAGATATTTCTTTCTCCATATCTGGCATTTTTGTTTCGCATAGACGAAGAGTAACAAGTTTGCCTTTCATATAGTTAAACTTAATAACGTCAAAGGTAAAGTTTTCGTCAATGTCAAAGAATTGGTTTTTGTTCTTGATCTCATAGTCATATGGCATCTTGTCGTCAGTGTCAATAACCATCAAGTCATATGGCAAGAAAATTTTGTCACGGCAGTAGTCTATAGCTTGACTTGTTAGGTGGGCTGGTATGATACAACATTTGCCACGGTACTTTTTCATAAGTTCGATACCTTCGATAATGTTGTAGTGTGATTTTTCTTTTTTGCTGTTAGCCATATCAAGTACAAACACATCACTATGGTCAGCCATATAGATAACATTGTCTGTCATAACAGTATCACCACTAAAACTAATAACTCTACCGTTAGGCTCTTTGATCATATAACCAAAGTCAGGCGTATCATAATGGTCAAGCTCAATGCTTGTTATCTCATAATCTCTAAATGTAAACTTAGCTTTGTCGGCTGCCTCGTAAAAGATACAGTACTCGTCAAAGTTGATTTTGTTATATTGTCTATCACCTAGACCAAGACGACATAGTTGTTGAATTTTTTCTTTGCCACCTGGTGGACTAATGATAACCAACTTTTTGTCGGCATACTTACCTACAGCACATTTTTGCAAAATGTATGGTATATCAAAAAAGTGGTCTGAGTGAAAGTGCGTGATAAGTATAAGATCTATTCTTTCGATTTTTTCGTGGTGAAGTAGTTTTTCGTCGCTACGCAAAAGTTGTTTTATACTACCAAAGCCTGGGTCAACCATAATGTTGTTGTTGATTAGATAACTCGCACAGCCTCTTTTTGTCCAAGCACAACCTGTGCCTAAAAATGTAAGT
>JAZUPV010000086.1:0-19096 GCA_045605365.1 Clostridia bacterium | reverse complement strand
CTTTAGGAATCAACCCATATATCGAAAAACCTATGTTAGATATATTGTATGACGAAAAAATCAAAGGTTCTATACATTTTACACCTGGCTGTTGTTATGACGAATGTGATAACGGTAATAAATCTGCAATCCATTGGGATTTGATACAATGTCACACCCCAGAGTTTGGTGGTGGAGAAATATACTTTGACGATGTATTGATTCGCAAAGATGGTAGATTTGTGATAAAAGAGTTAGAAGGGCTTAACCCAGAAAACTTAATTTAAAAATTTAAAGGAGAAAAATTTTTTATGAAAACAACAAAAATTGGTATTAACGGATTTGGAAGAATTGGAAGACTAGTTCTACGTGTAGCATCAAAAAGAGATGATATTGACGTTGTAGCTATCAATGACCCATTTATTACAGTAGATTATGCAAAATATCTTTTAGAGCATGATACAGTTCACGGACATTTTGACGGAGAAGTTTCTTTTAAAGATGACAAACTTATCGTAAACGGCAAAGAAATCACAGTATTTGCAGAAAAAGACCCAACAATGATCCCTTGGGGCAAAGTTGGTGTAGAATACGTTGCAGAAGCAACTGGTAAATTTACAAAGAAAGAAGACGCAGAACTTCACCTACAAGGCGGAGCTAAAAAAGTTGTTATTACTGCTCCTGGTAAAGGTGACGTACCTATGTTTGTTATGGGCGTTAACAACACAACTTACACAAAAGATATGACAGTTGTATCAAATGCAAGTTGTACAACAAACTGTCTTGCTCCTTTGGCAAAAGTTATCAATGACGAATTTGGCATTGTAGAAGGTCTTATGACTACTGTTCACTCAACAACTGCAACACAACTTACAGTTGACGGTCCTTCTAAAAAAGACTGGAGAGGTGGTCGTGCTGCTAGTACAAATATTATCCCTTCTTCTACTGGTGCTGCAAAAGCTGTTGGCGAAGTTATCCCACAACTTAAAGGCAAACTTACTGGTATGAGCTTTAGAGTACCTACAGTTAACGTATCTGTTGTTGACCTTACTTGCAAACTTGCAAAAGCTACAACTTATGAAGATATCAAAGCTGCTATCAAAAAACACGCCGAAACTGATATGAAGGGTATCCTAGGTTATACAGAAGACCTAGTAGTATCTAGTGACTTTATCGGCGAAAGCAGAACAAGTGTATTTGATGCTGCTGGTGGCATTATGCTTAATGATACTTTTGTTAAACTTATCGCTTGGTATGATAACGAATGGGGTTATTCAAACAAAGTTGTTGACCTTATCTCATATATGGCTCAAGTTGACAATCAATAATTTAGTTTATAAAAAATCACCTATTTCTAGGTGATTTTTTTATTTACAAAACAAGGCTTTTTATAATGTTGTTGACTAATAATATATATTTTGTTAAAATGTTTTTGTTAATAAATTAAAGGGATAATTATGGCTAAAAAACAGAAAAACTTTAAAAGATGTCCTAGATGTGATGCAAAAGCAAAAATCAATCAACCAAAATGCGAGTCTTGTGGCTTAATATTTGCAAGAATGGTATATGCAACCAATCAAGAAGCGAGAAAAGCTATAAAAAAACGTCAAAAACATCTAGTAGTTTATGATAAAACACTGCCACGAGATGTTGGTAAATGGAAATTGTTTTTCTTAACATTTTTCTTAGGATTTTTTGGTGTTCATAACATTAGGCTTGGTAGGTATGTAAAAGCTATTTTTAACATAATAGCAACTGTTATGTTGTTAGTGGCGGCGGGCTTGCCGTTTTCTTGGTGGAATACAACAACAGGTGCAACTATTATAACAGGTCTTTCTATACCTGCTGGTTTTAACTTAATTATATGGGTTTGGGATTGGGTATTGATTTTGACAAATGCATACAAAGTGCCCGTTGCTATTGAAGAAGCTAACTTAATCGCTGCTAAAGAAATCGAAAATAAAGAAGTATTAAAAATTGTTAAAGATTTAGACAAACAAGCAAAAGATCAAGTGCAAGAGCAAAAAGAATCTGAAAACAAAGAAGAAAAAATATTAGAAGACAATCTTAACCCAACTATAGTTAAAGAAAATGTCAACAAAGGTAACTTAGGCAAAAAGACTCAACCTAAAAAAGTTCAAAAAGCAAAAAAAGAACAAGAAGTCCAAGAAGATGAGCCTTTTGTACCAAAATCTAAGGTAATAAGCTCAGAAGAAGTAAAGAGATTAATAAACAAAAATCAAAGAAAAACTAATAATAATCAAAGTAAAAAGAAGAAATAAGTATGAACAAAACAGTAGTCGTTGGTATGAGTGGTGGCGTAGACAGTTCTGTAGCTGCGCTACTATTAAAACAACAAGGATACAATGTTATTGGCTTGTTTATGCACAACTGGGAGGAGAACGACGAAGATGGGGCTTGCACTGCAGCAGATGATTTTGAAGATGTCAAAAGAGTCTGTGAAAAGTTACAAATACCATATTATTCTGTCAATTTTGCTCAGCAATATCTAGACAAAGTTTTTGCTGACTTTTTAGAAGAGTACAAAAAGGGCAGAACTCCAAACCCAGACGTTTTGTGTAATAGAGAAATAAAATTTGGTCCATTTTTAGAATATGCTCTTATGTTAGGTGCTGACTATGTAGCAACTGGTCACTATGCAAATATCCGCCACGAAGACGGAGTACATTATTTGCAACGTGCAATAGATGAGAATAAAGATCAAACATATTTTCTTAACCAACTAAGTCAACAACAATTAGAAAAAGTCATCTTCCCTGTAGGCAATATCGAAAAGCCAGAACTTAGAAGAATAGCCGAAGAAAACGGTCTTATCACCGCTCAAAAGAAAGATAGTACAGGGGTTTGCTTTATAGGTGAACGCAAGTTTAGACAGTTTTTACAAAATTATCTACCAGCAAAATCAGGCAACATTGTAGATACTCAAGGCAGAGTAGTAGGCAAACACGAAGGTGTTATGTTTTATACCTATGGTCAACGTAGGGGCTTACACATAGGCGGTATGAGTGGTAGCAATGGTGGTAGATGGTTTGTATATGACAAAGATGTAAAAAACAACATCTTGTATGTTAGTCAAGGTGATGAAAGTGTACTATATAGTAGTGGGCTTGTTAGCTACAAAGTTAACTGGATACCACACACTCCACAAACAAAAACTTTTGAGTGCCTTGCACGTTTTAGACATCGTCAACCATTGCAAAAAGTTACAGTAACTCTTCACGAAGACAAAGTAGAAGTCAAATTTGCTCAAAAACAAAGAGCAATTACCCCAGGACAATATGTTGTGTTTTATAACGAAAGAGATTGTCTTGGCGGCGGTATAATAGAAGAAGTTATCAAATAAACAACTTTAACGGACAAATTTTGTCCGTTATTTTTTTATAAAAACTTATATAGACATATATCTATTTTGCTTGATAAATTTTAGATATTTTATTACAATAAGATATAGTTATATGACTAAAATGGTTATCTTGTAGATATTTAAAAATTAACCAATCTTTGATAAATATCTATATGTGTTTTAGTAAAAAATAATAGTAAATAAAAAAGGATATCCAGTATGAAAAGTAAATTAAAGTGGTTTAGTATAATATTTGCTTTTGTAGTGATGCTTGGCGGTTTTTGCGGGGCGAGTGCAATTAATAGAGCATACGCTGCTCAAGAATATACCGTTACGTTTCATTATTTAGATTCGTCTACTTCTACAGCAACTACAACTGAAGGTTTAGTTTCTGCGCCAACAGACAATGCACCACAAGGGTACAAAACTTTTTGGTATTATCTAGATGATGGCGGAGAAGAGCAATACTTTAGTTTTGATACTGTTGTTGATAGCGATTTAGATTTATACGAAAAACAAATACAGTTTTTTAACGTAACTTTTTATCAATATGTAGATATCTCTCAAGGGCTAGATAGTACCAATTATATAGAATATACATCAAGAGAAATTATGAAAGATAGTTATGCTACAACTATCGAAGCTTTTGACGAAACTGGTTATAACTTTTTATATTGGACAACAAACTATACTACAAAAGAAAAGTTTGTTTTTGACGAAAATCGTATCACACAAGACATTGATTTGTACCCAGTGTACGAGATTCAAACTTTTACTATCACATACCTTGTTGATGACGAAGTTTATACTACACAAACAGTCAATTACAACACAACAACTTCTCAACCAACACAACCATCAAAATTAGGTTATACCTTTGAAAATTGGTATATCTTAGATCAAACAAGTACCACATTGTTTGACTTTACTACTCAAATCACACAAGACTACACACTTGTTGCAAAATTTACAAGTACTGCTTATCAAGTAGAATACAAGTCTAATTCTTACGTAAGTTTTAGTGGTGACACTAGTGTAATCAATGGTCTAGACCTTGCTTTTTATGTTACATTGGGCAATAGTTATAACCAAACAGAACTAACTGTTGACCATTTAAAAATTACTGGTGATTACGAACAAATTTCTTTTGAAAAAGAAACAAACAAATATTTAGTAACATTATACGGTGTAACTAGTGATATTACAGTTGATTGCAACTCTTTGCCACTAAACAAATACACTGTTACATTGCCACAAGTTACTGGTTTGACTTATAACATTATAACAAATGCCAGCAACTATACCTATGATGGCACAAAATATACACTAAACTATGGCAAAAGTTTTGAATTTAGTGTACAACTATTGCCTGGTTATTATGCAAAAAATATAGGCTTTAGTGGGGTGTATGCTTCTGGCACTAGCAAGTTTACCGTTGCTAGTAACAATGCCAATGCAGTTATCACTTCAAATTGCCAAATTGTAGAGTATGTTGACATAACATTGCAAAATACTGACAATGTTCAATACAATTTTACTACAACTATATTAGAGCAAGTAGACAACGTTGTTAGTGTAGAAAAGGGCGCTTCTGTCAAGTTTACAGCAACTGCCAATACTGGTTATTATCTAAAATCAGTAGGTATCAACTTAGTTAATGGTGAATATGTATTTACTGCAAACGAAGCAAGAACAATTGTTTTTGACGTTGTAGAATACAAAACTGTTACCTTACCAACTATCACTGGGGTATCTCACTATAGTGTAGAAGGACAACTAACCAACAACTCAAACGACTACTTAGTAGAAGTTGGTCAAGATTTGGTAGTAACTATCAATTTGCTATCTAACTATAGCCAAAGCACAACAAACCTTAGCGTTATAGGTCATACAGTTACCAACACTGCAAAAAATATCTTTATTATCAATGACATCTCTAGCGATTGCGAAGCAACCATCACTGGGGTAGAGTTAAATACTCTAACAATGACTTTTAACATTGCAAGTGATTTGGCTCAAGCGACAAGCAATTCTTTATCAATCAAATATGGTGAAAATTTTGTATTTGAAGTACAACTACAAGATGCCTATAACAAGTATGTTTTAGCTCAAAACAATATTGTTGTAGATGGTCAATATGTCAATGTTACCGTAAGTGGCAATCAAGTCACAATTGAGAACGTTATGTCAGATTTGACAATATCTTTACAAGACGTTTCTCTAAATGTATATAGCATTGTTTTATTAAGCAATGTTTATGGTTCATTATCAGCTTCTCCAGTAGAAGTAGAGCACGGTCAAAACACCGCAATCACAGCTAATATCGCTGACAAATATAACAATACAGTTTTGCAAAAACAATATCTTGAAATTACTGGTCAATATACTTCTCACTCTGAAAACAATGGTCAAGTTATATTAACTGGTGTAAAACAAGACCTAACTATAGCACTATACAACTTGCCTGTTAACAATTACAAATTAACTTTGCCAATTGCTAACAATGGTGAGTTTGTTCTAAACAAACCTACTCAAAATGTTCAACACGGTACAGATTTTACATTCGTATTGACACTTTCTGCAGGTTATACACAAAATATCAATACCATCAAACTTTTTGTTAATACTCAAGAATTAATCGGTATAAAAAATGGTAATTCTATAACTTATACCCTTAATAATATCGTAGAAGAAAAAGTTATGACAACTAACGCTCTTGTTATCAATAGTTATGTTGTCAGCTACAAAGATGGTGATGATACATTATTTATCCGCAACGAAAATTATGGCGTTGCTCCAACACAACCAAGTGACGGCGTAAAAATCGGTTATGAATTTGCTGGTTGGTATCTAGACAAAGCGCTAACTACAGAGTTTGACTTTGAAAACTATGTTATCTCTAGTGATATTAGCGTTTATGCTAAGTTTATCATTATGGAGTATACTATCAATTTTGAACTAGAAGGCAAGATTGTTGACTTTGTAAAGGTATATTATGGTACAGATATTTCTACAATGTTGCCAAATATCCCACAAAAAGTAGGTTATACAAAAGTTGCTCCTTATTGGGATTTTGCTTCTGTTGGGGTTAACCCAAACTCAGTTGCAAAAGATGCAACAGTAGTAGCAGTGTATACAATCGATACTTACAAAGTTACATTCAAAGCTCTAGGCAATATACTAGAAGTTCAATATGTACAATATCTAAACGACGCAGTTGAACCAACAAATGTTCAAGTGACAGGATATACATTTGAAGGTTGGGACAATGTATTTAACTCTGTTAACGAAGATTTGGTTATCAACGGTATCTATACTATCAACACTTATAGAGTATATTTTGTAGACGTTTTAAAAGGTAAAGATATTTATTATCAAACAGTAGCTTATAACCAAACTGCAGATAGACCAAGTGATAGTTATGTATTATCTGACAGAACAGGTTATACAGTATATGGTTGGTATCAAGAAGATACTTTTACAAATATCTTTAACTTCTCAACAAAAATCACTCAAGAAACTTATGTCTATGGCAAAATTGACGTAACAGAACTTAATGTTAACTTTATCGTTGATGGAAACTTGTACGAAACTTACAAAGTAAAGTATGGCGAAGATTTATTAACAATACCAACCATACCTACAAAGCAAGGTTATACACAAGTAGCACCTGTATGGAGTGTTGATAGTTTTGAAGATATCACAGATGATATGCAATGTGAAGCTATCTATATAATCAACATATACACAATAACTTTTGTTTATCCAGATGGTACCAAGTTTGTTACAACCGCTCACCACGGCGAGACCATTGAGCATTTGCCAAACAAAAACTTAAGATTTGGCCAACAAGTTACCGCTAACAAAAAGCAACTTGCCAACATAACTCAAGACCTTACAATCGAGTTAAAAGTCAATGATTTTCTATGGTTGATTTTAGTTGCAGTAGTAGTTGTTTTTGGTGGTCTTATAACACTAATTGTTATATTCTCTATAAAGATCAAAAAGAACAAAACAGCCGCAACTAACACTAAAGACGTTCAAGCTTTAAAACAAAAAATTGACCAAAGACAAGCATATATTGATCGCATGGAAAAGAAAGAATAGTAGGATTTTATCCTACTATTTTTTTGTCGACTACAAAGTCGGTTATATCAATCTCAAATTTGTATTGTTTAGTGTTTTTCTTGCCTATATACAAACTTTAGATAAAACAACAATGTGCCGACCGTGTAGTTTTTTATAAATTAACACATTAACAATAACCAATATGTAATAAATATGTTTTTTAATGTTAAAGGCTTTACTTTTTGGTTTAATTCGCTTGATATATTTGCAAGTTTTTTTTATAATGTTATATATAATTAAACATACTATATTTAAATAGTTTGTTTTGTAGGAAGTGCTGATGAAAAAGTTTAAACTTCTAACCGCTATTTGTTTAGCATTTATAATGGTTTTGTGTCTTGGTATAACAACCACGACTTATTTTTGTGAGCCAAAATCTGCCTACGCAGACACAACCGCAACTGATAGTACAAAACCTTTGATAAGAGTTAACTTTTATATAGCGGGTAATTTTTATAAACAATACGCCTTAAACCAAGGACAATACATAACAAAACCTACTGGTTTTTGTGAAAACGATAATACATTTGTTTGGTTAAACAAGAACAATGCAAACCAAGAGTTTGACTTTGACAATACAGCAGTTGCAACAACAACAATTGAACTTGAACTAGAAGTAGATTCAGGTGATAGGGTTGTTATGTTTTATGAGACAAACACAGATTATGATCCATCGGTTTCTATGACAAACACTTATTATTTGTCAAAGAAAGATCCATACCGTATAGCTTTTATATCTATAGTCCCAAGAACGGGTACAGTATCACAACCAGATGCTTCTAAAGAACCATCAAAAGACGGTTATAACTTCTCACACTGGGGTACTAGTGATGTAAGTGATGCTGCTTATGATTTTTCTGCATCAGTAACTGATAATATATTGTTATACCCAAAATATATAATCCAAACTTTCACAGTACAATTCTTAGTAGAAGGTACAGAATTTAACAAACAAACAGTTAACTACGATGCTCTTGCAGTTGACCCAGGTGTACCAACAGTGGCAGGTAAGGTGTTCTCTTATTGGTATGTACAAGGTGATGCTACAAAAACTCCAATTGTTATTTCTTCTCAAAAGATAAAAAATGATTATGTTTTGGTTGCGTGGTTTACAAGTGCAGACCTTAAAGTTACAATATCTAACTTTATCTATGGTAAGGTTGTTAGTGATGCAGGAGACGAGGTTGATATATCAACTCCGCTTGACGCAACTAACGGTAACAATTTTGTATTTAATATTCAACTAAATGATAACTATAATGAATTTAACCTTTTAAAAGCAAACATCGGTATAGTTGGTACGTACGTATCTTATAACGTTGAACATCCAGATGATGCAGCTGCAGGTTTTTATAAAGTTACAATTAGAACAGTTAGAAGCGATTTGCAAATATCTGTTACAGGAGTAACTATCAATAAATATGACGTAACAATGTCTAACATTGATGGTCTTGATTTGATTATTGTTAACGACGCTACAGATTATACAGTTTCTAACAATGTATATACTCTTGATTTTACTGTAGATTTTAAATTTAAATTGCAAGTAAATACTGATTACGAACTTGCTTCAGGTGATATAACAGTTTCTAACTGTACCTATGACGAAGTTTTGGCTTGTTGGATTTTAGATACTAGCAACGCTGACAAAACAATAGTTGTTCAAGGTGATGTTAGAGAAGTTGTTACAATAACTTTAACTGGGGTAAATAACGTAACAGTAACTATAACAGATTCTACTTATATTATTACGTCTCCAGATGACTATGTTTATCGTGTAGAAAAGGGCAAATCTATTCAGTTCTTAACACAAACTACAGGTACATATCTTGTTAAGAGCGTTGTACCTGCAAGTAGAGTAGGTATAGACCTATATATGGTGACTGCTGACGAAACAAAAGAAGTTAACATAGTTGTTGTTGATACTGTAAAAGTAACAATGCCAGAGTCTTATCTAGGTGTAGATAGGGTAGAAGCAACTGGTCATATCAGTTTAGAAAACAAATATGACGGATTGATTTTAAAGAAAATATATACAGTAGAACTTGGTGCTACATTTACTCTAACATTTACTATGAGACCTGAGTATTCTCAAGCAGTATTAGATATCTCATATGTTGATGATGCTGGTACTTCTGTGGGCGAAGTTGATATCAATGACTTCCCAACAGCTTATATTAGAAACATCTCTGCAAATGGCACAATAAGTGTTGCAGAACCAAACTTAAATACCTATGTTGTTACTCTTAACAACAATGCAATGGTTACTTTAACAGATAATGCTGGCACTAATCGTGCAGTACACGCTGGTAGCGTAACTGTTAATATTGCAAAGTCTGCTGCATATAGCAATGCTACTATTAGTGGTGACAATATCACTATTCTTGGTTCATATACTAGTTATAACGTTGCAGAGGACAATTCTTCAATAACAATTAATGGTATTACATCTGCTATAACTTTGTATATAGAAAATTTATTAAAAAACAAATATTCAGTTACATTAAATAGTAGTAATGTTTATGGTAGTTTAACACCAACAACAAATGGTTTAATAGAGTATGGCACTAGTTTTGCATTTATGGTAAATCTAGAAGCACCTTATTCTAAGACTGCAATTAATGATAGTATTTTTGAGATAGTGTCAACATCGTCTGGTATTATTGCTAGCAACGAACTAACAATTTCTGGCACTACCGTATCTATACAAAATATTACTCAAAACTTAACTGTAAGTTTAAGAGAACTAACTTTAAATACTTACAAGATGACATTGCCTACTGCAATAACTAACCAATTTACAGTAGAATCTTCTGGTGACACTGTTGAACATAACGGTAGTTATAGTTTTTCAATAACTCTTGGTACTGCTTATACTAAAAACGCAGAAACAATGACTGTTACAAGAAAGATTGGAACTTCTCAAGTAGAGATTAAACCTGTAATTGAAGGCAACACCCTTACTTATACAGTTAACAACATTGTTAGTAACTTGACATTTAGTGTTTCTACTTTAACTCTAAATATTTATTCTATTGAGTTTTATAATACTGATCCGGTAGAATTGTATAGAACAGTTAAAGTTGAACACAACCAAAGAATTATAGAAATACCAACAATTTCAAAAGAAGGTAGTACATTTAACTTCTGGGCTACAGACGAACTTGGTACAACTCCAATGGACTTTAATAGTCCTGTTTGGCAAGATACCAAATGCTACGCTTCATTTGCAACTCGTAGATTTACTATTAGATTTAAAGATGAGCAAGGTTATATAGATAAGTTGGTTTTATATGGCAAAGCTTGTGAAATGCCAACTATAAGAACAAAAGTTGGTTGGGATAATGCTTATTGGGATATCCCTGATACAATCAATATCAACGCTGTTACAAGACAGCCAGACATTGATGAAAATTCACCAACAGCAGAGATTATTCATGCCGTATATATTCAAAACGTTTATACCGTACTATTTAAAAACGGAGATACTGTTCATAGTAGACAAATGATATTGCATGGTGAGG
Source organism: Clostridia bacterium (assembly GCA_045605365.1). Lineage (GTDB taxonomy): Bacteria > Bacillota > Clostridia > Christensenellales > UBA1242 > CAKVLS01. Next base: position 8,101 of record JAZUPV010000086.1, on the reverse strand, counting down.
CTGCTACAACACCAGAAAATCCTACCCGCAGGGGACATGATTTTAGAGGTTGGAACAAGTCTTATAGTACAATAACAGAAAATACTACCATAGAAGCGAAATTTGATGTTCAATCTTATCAAGTACAATTCTATAATTGCAACAATGGCAACATGTTGCTAAGTTTCAACGTTAATTATGGCGAATATATCTTCGAGCCACAACAAAATGCTGACAACCGTAGCAAATATACCTTTAGATACAAAGACTTAAGTTCAGGTAATATACTTTCTGCGGACAAAGTTCTTGAAGAAGGATATGTGCTTGAAGGTTGGTATGAAGATGATACTTTAGCATTAAAGTATAACTTTGATGAAACTGTCGACGTTCCACCAAAAGATGGCTCAGGCAACTTCGAACCAATAAAAATCTATGGCAATATGCAAGTAACAAAAATGCTAGTTACCTTCTATGTAGATGGTAGATTCTATACAGAAAAAGCTGTTGAATATAGAGGCAACTTAATAAACATACCTGCAGTACCACATAAAGTTGGTTATGATCAAACAGACCCTGTTTGGATAATTAGAGGCGGTCGTATAGACTATACCAATATCACAACAGATATTCAAGTTGATGCTAAGTACGAGATAAACGAGTACACAGTTAAGTTTGTTTTCCCTGGTGGCAAAGAGACCTTTACACGTACTATTACACATGGTGGTTCTATAGCAAATGTACCATTGCCAGCGACTCGTTTTGGCGAAATTATAATCTATGATAAAGACGCTGCAAGATATGTTACTGATGACCAAACTATCTATATCAAAGTTATTGATTTAGTACCTTACCTTGTAGGTATTGCAGCTGCAGGTGCTCTTGCTCTTGTAGTAGTTGGTATGGCTATAGCTATTACTACAATGAAACGTAATAGACAAGATTCTAAGAAGATGGAGCAGTTAATCAAAGATATTAGAGAACAAGACAAACGTCTTACTCAAATTAACGAACGTAAACTACGTGCTCAAGTAGACGCAGAGATGAAACGTAAAGAAAAGATAAATAAAAACAAATTCTTAGAATAATAATATTATTATTAGTAACTAAAAGAAACAGTAATAAAATACTGTTTCTTTTTTATTTATTAATTGATTGTTAAAAATAGTGCTATTTGGTATAATAATCGTATGGATAAAACTTTAAAAATTGTCACTAAAAATATAGAAAAAATGCAAGTTATAAAAAAGTCTAAATTTATAGCGATGATTTTTGATGCAAACAAATCCACATATCAAGATATTTTAAAACAAATAAAAAGAGAACATTTGTCAAGTACGCATATTTGCTATGCATATCGTTTTTGCAACAATGACCTTAACGATATTGTTAAGGGTGAACTTGATATAACACAAGGGTATTTTGATGACGGAGAGCCAAGCGGCACAGCTGGTGCCCCTATACTCAAAGCCATTGTAGACAACAATATAGTCAATGTTTTGCTGGTTGTTGTAAGATACTTTGGTGGCGTAAAATTGGGTGCTTCTGGCTTAATAAAGGCTTATAAAACTTCTGCAGAGTTAGTTGTAGATGACTTAGACGAAATAAACTTAAGTAATTGTTATACCATCAATACGACATATTCGCAATTTAACATACTTAACAATTTTTTTGCCAACAACAATATCAAGGTCTATGACAAAGTTTTTGGTGATAATGTTAGTATAAAAATTGCCATAACCAATCCAGTGCATTTACAACATATTTTAGGTGTAGTCAAAGAAAACGAAATCGAATATCTAGGCGAGAGGTATGTGTAGATGCTAATCACAAAAATACAAAAACAAGTTAAATCTGACCAACGTTTTAACATATATCTTGATGGCACATATTATTGCGCACTTACTGCAGAGACTATCGTAAAAGCTGGTTTGAAAGAAGGTTTGAACGTAGACAAAGACTATATAGATAATTTGCAGTTTGAATCAGAAAAACAAACAGCCCTTACAAAGACTGTTAACTATCTTGGCAAAAAACTAAAAACAAAAAAAGAACTTATCACTTATCTAAAATCAAAAGGTTATGTTGATAGTATTATAGAATATGTGTTGGATATGTTGTCACAATATGGTTATGTTGACGACAAAAACTACTCAACAAGTTATATAAAAACTAACAAAAACCAGAAAGGTAAAAAGTGGCTAGCTATGAACTTAAAACAAAAAGGCGTAGCCGAAAACATCATAGACGAGTCACTTGACCTAATTGAGAGTGAAACAGAAACAGTAATTGCACTTGCTACAAAATATCTAAAAAACAAAGAAAAAACTCAAGAAACCGCTCAAAAATTATATAGGTTTTTATATGCAAGGGGTTTTGGCAATGATGATATTATGTATGCAATAAAAACTTTGATAAAGGATATAGAACAATGAAAATAGGCGTAGACATAATAGAGATAGCACGCTTTGAAAATATCTCAAAAGATATAAATAAACTTCAAACACTATTTACAGAAAAAGAAATAAAATACTTTGATAAGTATGCCAACAAACTAGAACATATAGCGGGCAACTTCGCCGCAAAAGAAGCCGTCGTAAAAGCTTTTAAAACGGGCTTTAATGCCAAGATTGTGCCACTTGATGTTGAGATATCACACGACAAGTCTGGCGCTCCTATAGTTAATTTAAAAGGTTATATCAAAGAACTTTTTGACAGTACTTATAAAGAAATTGACATATCTATTTCTCACAACAAGTCTCAAGCAATAGCTACCTGTATTTTGCAATAATATTATGCATAAAATATCGACTTTTGTCACAAAGTAATAAAGAGCAAATAAATGCTCTTTTTTTTGTTTAATAAAGACAAAAGGGGTAACAATTATGAGTATAAAAAACAAAAAAACTATAACACCTTTGAACAATTATTGCGAGCACTCGCATAGTATGAATAAGGGACAAAATGTCTATAATACCAATCAGTACAAAGATTTGTCTAGAACGTTAGAAAGTGAATTTTTGCCCCTAGAAAATAAGGCGTTGTTTTTTTACGAAAAATGGCTAACAAAATAAAGGAGCATTATGATAAAAAGGGGAGAAATATACTATGCAGATCTGAGCCCCGTTGTTGGTAGTGAACAAGGCGGGGTTAGACCAATCTTGGTTATCCAAAACGATATCGGCAATAAGTATAGCCCCACAATAATAGCAGCTGCTATAACTAGCAAACTAACCAAAGCAAAACTACCCACCCATATAGAACTCTCCGCAAGTGAGTATGGGTTAGAAAAAGACTCCGTTGTTTTGTTGGAGCAAATACGAACCATAGACAAACAACGTCTAAAAACAAAAATTTCTACCCTGTCAGCACTAAAAATGCAACAAGTAAACCAAGCTATGTTGATAAGTCTTGGCGTGGTATAAATAACAGCCAAGTTTTAGGCTGTTTTTTTGTTGTCTTATGTTGATAGCGGTAGTAAAAAATATTATATAAAAAGACAAAACTCAATTTTATTTTATTTATTATCGTTTGACTTAAAAGCCTAATAAAAAGTATAATTGTAGTATGAAAATATCTATGTTGCTAAATCCAGGGTTTAGCTTTTTTGGAATATGGGATGTTAAGTGGTACGGCGTTATCATGGCTTTTGCTATGCTTATGGGTATTGTTGCAGCTATTTTTACGTGCAAAGCCAAAGGTTATGACAAATCTATCATCTTAGACCTTGCTATTACAATACTACCGTTAGCCTTGGTTGGCGCAAGACTGTATTATTGCATATTTTATGGCGTTGATACTTTTTGGGATATATTCAAAGTGTGGGAAGGTGGCATGGCTATTTATGGCGGTGTTATAGGCGGCATAATAGGTGTGTTTATCGTTTCTTTAGTAAAAAAAGTGCCATTTTTAGACCTATGTGATATAGCAGCACCTTGTCTTATACTAGGTCAAGCTATTGGTAGGTGGGGCAACTTCGTCAATCAAGAAGCCTATGGCTCTCTTATAACCAACCCTAATATGCAATGGTTCCCAATGGGTGTATATATAGATAGTAGCAACTTTACTTCTGCTGCTCAGAGTCAAATAGTAGAAGCGTTTGGTTCTACAGTAGGGGTAGAAGGTGCATGGTTTAATGCTACATTCTTTTACGAAAGTTTTTGGAATATTATAGGCTTTGTAGTGCTTATGATTATTTGTCATAAGGTAAAAATCACAGGTGTTACAACAGCTTGCTACTTTGTTTACTATGGCATAGGTAGAGCAGTGATAGAAGGTTTTAGAACAGATAGTTTGTATTTGTGGGGTTCTAACATAAGGGTATCTCAAGCGCTTAGTATATTGCTGATTGTTGGTGGTATAGTTATGTTAACACTGATTGTTATCTATAACAAAAAACACCCAAAACAAGCCGTGCAAACAGCCGAAGGTGCTATACAGACATCTACTGACACTAGCGATAGTGCAGAAGGTTGTGTACCAAGTCAACAACAAGATGTCAAAGAAAACAATATTAAATCACAAAATCAAGAAAAACAAACTGACAATGTAGAACAAGCAAAACAACAAAAACCTAAACAAACTCAACCAGAGTCTAACAATAATATTACAAAAACAAAACAACAAAAATCAACAACTACAAAATCAAAAACAAAATCTAATTCAAACAAAAAGTAAAAGGGGATAAAGATGAACGATTTTACATTAGTTAAACACGGTTATGATCCTAACGAAGTGCAAAATTATATCATACGTCTAAAAGCAAATTATGAAGCTAAACTTGCCGAGCAAAAAGACCGTATATTTTATCTAAAAGACCAGTTAGATACTTTTACAAGTGCCAACGAAAACGAACTTATCACATCTCTTGCCCGTGCGGTAGAGAGAGCTAAGCAAATAGAAAGTAGTTCTCAAAATATTTTTGAATTAGAAACAAAACGTCTAAAGTTGGTTTATTCTCGTATGGAGAGCTTGATTAACAACGTTCAAGACAAGACTTCTTTAGAAGAGTTAAAGTCAAAACTTCTTACTCAAATAAAAGAATGCAGTGCTGGTCTTGACAAAAATGTTCAAATGATGACTCAATCTATAAGTTTGATAGATGGAGAAGACCCTGTTAGACGTCTGCTTCAAAAGATCACTAACAAAAACCGTGTTGTCAATATCGGCAATATAGACAACTTTATTTCTCAAATGCAACCACAAGAAAGTGTTGTCAAACCTGCAAAAAAACAAACACCAACACCAGTTGTGCCAGAACCTGTCAATGTACAATACAAAACAGAAGTAGTACAAACTGTACCCAACAAAAAAACAAATAATACTTTCAAAAACTTTTTGTCTGACGATGAAGAAGATACTAAATCTGCTACCTTTGAAAATATTATGTTCAAAAGTAAAAAGAAAAAATCAAACTCTGTCATTACTGCGGAGCTTAGTTATCCTACACCTAACGAGAGTGGCTTTGACCTAAAAGAAGCAGTCAACCCAAAAGATGACTTGTCAGAAATAATGAAAGCTTTTGATTTTTACGAAGAAGATACCAAACCTAATAAGAAGAAAAAATAAATATGAAAAACAAATCTAATTTACAATTTAATAAGACCAAGTTTGTTATACTTAACTCTTTGTTTTTAGCGTTGTTTGTTATGATGGTTGGTTTTGTTACAATTTTTGCAACATACAACAACAACCTTGCAATCATAAACTCTGCAAGAGCTATGAACGAACAATATATCATCTACAAAAACAAAGATTCTAAAGGTAGCGCTATAGAGAGTTACTTTTCAAAAGACCAAATAGCTGACTTTGCAAAAACAACCAATGTAGTACCACAAAAACTTTATCAAACTAGTATCGTTGCAAAACTAGGCAATAGTGCCTCTTTGACCTTTGACAAATTTATTGAGAGTGCCTACAACAAACATTATAATATGAAGTTGTACGAAGGTAGCTCTTATCCTGTAGCAAAAACAGTAGAGCACAAGTACGAACAAATCTTAATAAGTGATTATTATGCAGACAAACTTTTGGCTAATGGTTACAAAACTAGCGAGTCTAGTACCGTTTGCAAGCCAACCACTTATCAAGACTTGTTTGATTATAAATACCCAGTATATTGTATCAACGCTCAAGGTCAACCAGTTACTTTGCAGATTGTCGGCGTATACAAAACAAACTATAAACAATATGCAAAACACGACACAAACTATGATGTCAATACCTTAGACTATACTATCAATAAATATAACAAAACTTATGCTTATACAACAGTATATACATCAGTAGGTTTTAGTGATAGACAAGTTAGCACACTTAAACAAATTGATTATCCTATCAACACAAAGACAAACACCAACTTCGTAAAGTCTTGGGATAATATTTCAATAATTACAAAAGACGCAGCAGAAAATCACGCTTCTTATGTAAAAGCCTTTGGTTTTTCTAACATAGCGTTTAACTACAACAGCCTTGACGAAGACGAAATAATTTTGCCTTTAGATATTTTTAACGAATATTATATGTATAATATGACAGGTATCGATGGGGCAAGTTTGTTTAATGCTCAAGACAGTGTAGAAGCTTTTAACATAATCAAACAAGGTTCTACTACTTGGATAAAAGAACACTTTGATAGTTTGTATGTAGATATCTCTTGCGACAACAACTTTAACACACCATATTCTAGATACAAAGTAGTAGGCGTGTCAGTAGCATATAGTGCTGGTATCAAGTTAGATGACCAGTATGTTATGATGAACACTAACGAATTTTACAAATTTATCAAACCAGTTGTGTTTACTCAAAACATCTTAGTTGTACCAACAGACCATACCAATCAAGAAGTATTTGCAACTTTTGACTATGCTGACGATAACAACCTTGTCTACCAAACAGCCGCTTCAAAATATGCCACTTCTCAAGCAGGACTACTTAGAAAATATGGAGTGTTTATTAGCGTAATACTAATGGTAGCTTGTGGTGTAGTTTTTGGATATGTGTTCTTTAAAGACAACAAAAATATGCTACATCAAGATAAATCAAACCTAACATTTGTTAGATGTCTAAGATATAATTGGTGGCACAATTTGATTATACTGGGTGCCGGTTTTGTCGGGGCACTTATGTTTGGTATATTTGTCAACTTCTTGCTAAATGTTATAATCAATGCTAGCCTAGGTCATCTAATTGTAGATATTATGACAACAAAACTTGCGTTTTTGATAATGTTCAACGCTGCAATAGTTGTAACTGTGGGTGAATATATCGCTAGTGCTTTTTATGCAATAAAACATATCAACGACCCAGAACCTGTACTAGAAACTGTCGAAGTTGAAGTAGAACAAATAGAAGAAAACACTATCGAACAACCAGTAGAAGAAACTACTCAAGAAACTACATCAACACCAATAAAAAGATCTCGTCGTCAACGTAGAAAATATAATCAACATCTAAAAGAACAGCAACAAAAAGACGAAGAATAATCTTATAATACACAACAAAAAAACTACTCATATTTTTTGAGTAGTTTTTTGTTTTTTTAATCGTTTAACTCGTCTATGCTAGTTGCATCTTCTTGGTATGATTCTACAGATAAAACATATCCAATATATGCACTAGATAGCATATTAGGATCAGTTACTTCATAGTAGTCTTTCATCAAACCATCAAATATCGGTTGCAATATTTGGGCGTAAGCATTTTGTACTTTTTTGATATTTATTTTAAAGTATTCAATGCAGTTTTCTACGATTTCTTTTGTTGTGTCAGTGACTTCGCCAGTTTGTTCTTGTTGTACCATTGTGTTCAAAAACAACAAAAACTTTTCGCAGATTGCGTTTACCGCATCATCTTCTGTCATAGTTTTTACACAGGCTTTTGCATAAGTTTTTATCATATTAACTTTAAAAGTTTCTTTAGTAGAATCTCTATTTGCTTCTAAAGCTTTTGTAGTAAGAGCTGTATTATAACAATTTAAATATTTTTCTTCGTTACTGACAAGGTCTTTGACCATATTGCCTATATATACATAAAAGTCAATCTTTGCATAAGCTGGTTTGTTGCGTAGGGTAGGTGCGATTTCTTTTAAGATAAAAGTTCGCATATTTTCTTTTATTTCATCTAT
>JAZUPV010000085.1:0-5703 GCA_045605365.1 Clostridia bacterium | reverse complement strand
TGCTACATTTGTTGTAGAAAATATGAGCTCTCTACACTTAAGATTTAGAGCTGCTTCTTAAGATTAGATAAATAATTTATTACAACTTAATAAAAAAGACTGGAGAGTTCCAGTCTTCTTTATTGTGAGAAAATAAAACTTTATGTAATGTAAAGGTTGAGATTGTGAAAGGTAAGGATTGATATTGTAAAAGGCAGCGCTTAATAATAATGATTATTGTTGTGGTAAAGTTTTATTTGATAAAGTTGTTTTTGTAAATATAAAAAATAAAACACCCGCGGGGTTGATTGCGGGTGTTTTTTTGTTGTCATTTTATTGTTCTTGGGGGTTATTTTTGGCGCTACGACCAGAAAAAGAGTAGGTTGAAGAGTTTTCTTCTGTGTCGATTTGCTCGGGCATAGGGTAAGCTAAGGCGGCAGTTTTGACTATAATTTTGCCTATAGAAGCTGCCAATTTGTCAGTATAACCTATGCATAATTGCCTTGAAGCCATCTCTTGGTTGCTAGATTCTGCTTCTTTGATACAGGTGTCTAATCTAGTTAAATTTTTTGTACAGTTGTTGACGTTGGTTGTGGCTGCGCCTATACAGTTGTCTAAAAACACCATTTCGTCATAATGGTCACGATAACCGCTGATATAGTCGCCATTTTGGTCGATAAATGACAAGGCATCTTGTTGTGTACGGAGTTGTTCTAGTTGTCTTGTTTGTTCTGCTAGTTCTATGTTGCTGATTGATATGCCACGCTTTGCAAGTCTAATTTTTGCGGTGTTTGTTTTGACAATGGTAGGTATGATTTCTAGTGAATATCTGCCGCTAGCTGTTGCGATTTTTTGAAAGTTTGTCTGTATTGTATTTAAATATTCGCTACCAGCTTCGTGAGCCCTAAGTGGGGTGGCTCTTTTGCTAAGAGTTAGGGATAGATATTGATCCTTTAAAGAAGAATAATCTTTTTGGGTTGGTGGTAGGGCTTTACAAAAATCTTCTAGGTCGCTAAGGTTTGTTATCATAAGTGGCAAGTATGCGTTTTGTACGCTGTCGCTATGTCTATAACGAGCTATTAGCGGATATTGAGCCATACCTTCTCTTAGGTAAAACGGCTTTGCTAGGCTAAATTCTGGGCTTTTGAACAAGGGGATAGGCTTGCCGTCGACCACTTTAAAAACAAGACTGTGGGTAGGGTTGCCTGAGACGTCTTGAACAAAACAAAGTTCTTCATTGATTGATATTGGGTAGGCGGTGCCTTCTGGTGATAGGTATATATCTTGACCGTCTTTGTTAAAAACCATTGGAGAAGTTTTTTCAAAACCATCTTTGAAAAAGTGTCTGCCGGCTTGGGCATTTTGTAATTTTATGATAGGCTTGTTGCCTAAAACGCTGTATACACTATGGTTGCCTTCTTGGTCTATAGTGACAAACATAGGGTTTTTTATTGTCATAATGTCGCCGGCACTAGGGGCATAAGCGACTATTTGGTGAGCTTTTAAGATTGTTTTGCCGTTCTTTTTTAAGACAGTTTTGCCAAACAATGTTCTTTTTATCTCAAATAGAGATTTGTCCATAGTTTACCAGCCTTTTAAAAAATTTTTGTTTGTAATAAATATCTACAAATAGTTAAAAAATAGTATTAATCTATAATTTAATTTTAAGGTATAGTCTAAAAAATGTCAATAGCCAACTTGATTTTTTAAAGTGGTGTAAAAAAAAGACTAGGCTTTTAGCTAGTCTTGTTTTTTAAGATTGTTATTCTACTGGATTGTTTTTTGGTTGACCGCTTGGTTGGTCTTGTGACCCTTGTTCTTCTTGTGATTGGGTAGGTAGTTGCGTTGTTTGTGGTTGAGAAGGGGTAGGTTGAGCTGGTTTAGATAAAACCTTTTGTTCTTGTTCTACTTTGTCAGCAAGTGCTTGTATTGTAGAGACATATTCTATACAGCTAATACGTCTTGCAATGTGAAAAGAATCTATACCTGCGTTGTCGGTTGGCATTTCTTCTACTTCAAAATAAAGGTCTTGATGTCTTGCCATTAGTTTATCTCTTTCTGCATAGGCGTCTTGAACTTCTTGTGGCATAGAAGCTAAATCTTCAGGTTTTTGTTCGTATGGGGCAGTTTTGCCAAAGAACTCCCAATCTGGGTCGTAGTCATATTCTGGTTGACCAAGGGCTTTGTTGATGTCGTTGATTTGTTTGTTTAGTTGCTCCATTTCTGCTCTTTGTGGGGCAAGGGCTTCTTCTTGACGTCTTATTGCGTCTTGGTTTGCTTCTAGTTGTCTACGTAGAGATTGGATAGTATATTTGCCGTGTTGTGTTGCAACAGCTTCAAAGTGTTTTGCAACTTCTCTTAGGTATTGTGCTTGGTCAAAAAATTTGCCTTCAGTTACTCTAACGTATTGGTTGGCTAAAGCTCTTAAAACTTGTTCGTCAGGAGCTTCTGCACCTACAAAAAGCCCTAAGTCTTGTTGGTCGGTTATAAGAAATGGTACAAATGGGTTGTCGATATGGTCGCCTTGTGGCAATCTTGATAGCATATTGCTTGCACGATAGTCATCATCACCAAAGTTTCTTACTGGGCTGTACATATCTTCTCTATATATAGTAACAGGTTTGCCAGCAACTATTCTAAATACCATTTCGTGTGTAGGTAAACCCCTAGAATCTTGAGAAAAGTACACGTCACCTAGGTCAAGTCTTAGGTCGTGAACAACGCCATCTGGTGAAACATAAAAGTTTGCTTGGTCTTTTGTGTATACCATAGGTACGCCACTTTCTTCGCAAAAATTGTCTGCAGTAAAGTATGCGTGTTTCAAAAGATATCTTTGTTGTTCTGCGTGATAAACATCATAAACGCCAGGTTCGTTGCTTACAACAAATATATGATTGTCTTCTTTTACACCTTCGTCAACGTCAGGAGCGTATTCTACAATGCGACCTGCTTTTAGTATGGTTTTGCCATTTTCTTTAAGTATAGATTGTGTCCCTAAAAAATTTTTTGTTATTTGATAATTATGTTCGTAGTACATTGCAAAATTCTCCTTACATAGTTTGTAATTTTATAATAACATAAAAAAGTGATTTGTCAATACTGACTTTTTAGACAAAAAAAGACCTAACTTGCTGTTAGGTCTTTTGTATTATTGTATAGGTGGGGTAGGACCCTGGTCTTGGTCAGCATTTTTTGTTGGTTCTTGTTCACAAGTATTTGCTTGTGGCAACTCTGTTGTAGGAGCTTGAACTTCGTCTTGATTTGCTTGTGGCAAGGTCATACCATATTCTTGAAGTACTGTTTCAAAAGTGCCTTCTAGTGAGTCTAAAGCTAGGTGGCTATCAATTCTTGTTTGTAGGCTATATTTATAGTCTTCGATGCTGCTAGGACCTGCATATATAGATTCTTCTATAGGTTGAATCTTATCAAAGTGTATATTAAAGATTTCTCTATTTAAAGTTTCTCTTTCTGCAAGCAAAGCTGCGATTTCTTCAGAAGGATTGTTTAGAGCCTTGGCTAAGGTTTTTTCGGCACGTTTTTTGTCAGAGCCTGACATATATCTTACACGACCTTCTAGCGCTACTGGATAGCCTAGGGCAGCAAGTTCTTCGTTTACTTTGTCAATTTGTATTTGTTTTTCGTGGGCTTGTGTTTGCAAAAGCTCTTTTCTTTTTTCTAGGTCCACTTCTTCTTGGTCAGCAACAGCGATTAGTTCGCCAAGTCTATCTACAGAATAAGCCCCGCCTTGACTAACTTCACTCCTTAAGTGGTCAAGCACGCTACGCATAAACTCAGGTAATTTTTCTTTGCCTTCTACTAGAGAATAACTTTGTGCAAGTATTCTAATGTCAGTAAGTTTTGTTTGTTGTAAATAATATCTTGCACTGTCAAAACTGCTTATAAGCAAAGGGCGATAAACATTTTCGATAGTGTCGCCTTGTGGGTATCTTATTATTGCAGTTGGGTTAGATATTCTCATATTAGGCTTGTGCAATGGATAAGGTTTGCCTTCGTGTACTTGAAACACTGTGTCGTGGCTAGGTTGACCTTGGTTAGATAAAGCTATGCACAAAGTGTCATTTTCTGGCACTCTAAAAACGCTAGCATTTTTTGGTGAAACGTATAGTATGTTTTTACCTTTGCTAAAAATCATTGGTACGCCATCAATAATAGGGCTACCTTCAGCTGCAGAAGCACCTGTCAAAACGTAGGCGTTCTTTTCTGCATCAAACACGCTAAGTTGACCTTCTCTATCAGTCATAACATATATTGGCTTGTCAAATTTAGAACCTAAAGGTCTAATTTGTGGTGCTGTAGCTACTGTTTTGCCACTTTCGTCAACTAGAACAGCCTTTCTAAATTTTTTTACAATTTTGTATGCCATTTATAAAAAACCTCCATGTTTTTATACTTTAATGATACCATATTTACAAAAAAAGTCAATAGTGTTGCCTTTTGTACATAAAAAAATAGACCCTTATTTAGGGTCTATATATTATTATTGAGCTTGGTCGCTTACAGGTTTTGCTGATTGAGTAGGTTGAGAAGATTGTGTTGTTTGAGTAGCATCTGTTTGGGTAGCAGTTGTTTGAGTAGCTCCTGCAGTTGTTGGTTGTACAGGTTCTGCTTGTTGTGCATATTGCTGTTGAATTCTATCAAACAGGCTTTCAACCTTTCTTATATGGTTAAAAGTTTCACGTTCAAAGTCTGTATGGCTAGCAAGTGTTCTAAAGTGGTCTATTGTTGTTTGCAAGTATGTAGGCAACATATCTACGCCTTCTACTCTTGCATAATCTCTTGCCATATCACGATATTCGTCAGAAGAATGTGATCCAAGATAGCATACAAGTTCGCTAGGGTTTTTTATAAGTAGTGGTGCATACATATCAGCACAATAGTCAATTATCTTACAAGGGCTATATCTTGTGATACGTTTTGTGTCAATATTGCTTATGCCGGCGTTATAAATTTCTTCAGGCATACCATTTTTTATTCTATAAACGTGCTTGTGTGTAGGTCTGCCTAAGCTGTCTTGTTCAAAGCAAATAGCCTCGTCTCTTTGTATAAAGTGCTTAGAAGCATCTTTTGGGCTAACATATACAGTTTCAGTACCTACTCTAAACAATACTGGTATACCATTGTTGCTTGCTTCTGTGTATTCAGGCAAAGCACAGCCAAGAACCATACCTTTTTCTTCACTAAACAAAGAACAAACACCTTGTCTATCTCTTATAAAATAAATAGTTGGGTTGCCAGTGTTAAAAAACTTCAAGTCAGGAGCATATTCAGTAATGTATGGTGCAGAAATAACTGTCTTGCCTTTTTCGTCCTTTAACATCATTTTTGTTTTAAATAAGTTTTGAGTGATAGTATATTGACCCATAATTGCCTCCAAATGTTTTTTTGTAAAACTATAATAATACAATAACTTCAAAAAGTCAATACTCAACTTTTGGCTATATTATATATATTAAATAATTATATTGTAATATTGACATATATATAGACCAAGCTAGGTCAAACTTTTTTTGTTATAAAAACAACAAAAATGTTTTTGCGTCACAATCTAAATGTTTTTTAGCAAGCAATTTTTGCAGTATCAAAAAAACTTTTTTTCTACAAATTTTAGTATTTTTTTGATAATTTTTACTTTTTTTTTAAAATTTAAAAATATTTTGTTTTTTGCCAAAATATACTATATATGCCTAAAATAGGGCATTATAG
>JAZUPV010000084.1:0-2797 GCA_045605365.1 Clostridia bacterium | reverse complement strand
GGGTGAACCGTAAACTGATTCTTTATCCCTACACTGCGCTCATACGCAACTTGTATTATATCACACAATTCATATAAAGTAAAGCAATATTACAAAAAATTTTAAATTTGTTAAAAAATACAAGCATTTGCCATTGCTTGCTTGGGACGTAACTAGTCAAAAAGAATACAACAGAGCTGTAAAACACTGCGACAATATTATCTTTGACAACTTTATACCAAAGATTTAATTAACGAAATATAAAAAACCTACTAAATTTTAGTAGGTTTTTATTTTTTTACTATTCTGCATCAACAGTATATTCAAAAGTTTCTGCTGGTAAATTTATATGATTATAGTTATTCATATCTAAATCAAAAATTACTTTCGCTGTATGAGAACCTGGTTCGTTTGCATCACAGTAATAATTTGTATCATTGACAAACTCATACTCGATGTCGAAGAAGTGCTCATTGCTACCCATAAATTCTGGATAAGGAGCATCAAAATCTAATATAGTAAAGCCTACGCTTGCAAAATTTGGACCTTGTCTTAGATATGCCCAACCATAATTAGACCAATCTATAGTTGTCTTAGTTACAATTATTGTGTAAGTTTCGCTCTCACAAGCCTCTACCTTAACACCTTTATTTTCGTATTCTTCACAATATAGTTTATAAGTATATGTACCTACTGGCAATCTATCTTCAATAGTAAGTCCTGTAGGCATATTTGTCTCTACCTTATAACCATAAGTATTACTAGTAGCTGGCAACAAGCTATCAGTATCGCCATTTTTAAATACTGCATTTACACTGAATATAAATTTAGGATCCCAATAGAACGAATTAACATAATCTACTGTATAAGTGTTGGTTTGCTCATTAACTTGCCACTCTTGATTGAAAGTTATACTTACATCAAAGGTTATGGTTGCTACTTTAGGTTTACTATCGCAACCAACAAGAGCAAATACACCCGGAATAATCAAACAAATGGCTAGCATTAGGCTAAAAATTTTCTTTTTCATACATACCCTCCTTATTTGTTACATAGATAGTATAGTTTAGATTAGTTAAAAGTGTCAATTTAATTAAAAATACTTTTATAATTGTTATGATAAATTTTTTGTTAAAATGTCTTTTTAATAAAACAACCAAGTGGTTAAACTTGGTTATTTTTGTTTATCTTAATAGTTTTTTGGAGCTACTTGAAAATAACTTCTCTTGTGAGCACATACTGGGCAAACTTCTGGAGCTTCGTCAGATTTTAGTTTGTGTCCACAGTTGCGGCACTCCCATACTACTGGGTTTGGTTTTTTGAAAACTTTGCCTTCTCTCATATTTTTTAGAAGTGCTTCATAACGTTTTTGGTGTTCTTTTTCGATTGCGGCAACACCTTCAAACAATTTTGCGATATCTTCAAAGCCTTCTTCTCTAGCTTTTTTAGCAAAACGTTTGTACATTTTTGTCCATTCGTAGTTTTCACCAGCAGCTGCTTCTACAAGGTTTTCTTCTGTAGTGCCGATACCTTGAAACAATTTGAACCATAGTTTTGCGTGTTCTTTTTCGTTTTCTGCGGTGTTAGTAAAAATTTCAGCTATTTGTTCGTATCCTTCTTTTTTTGCAGCTGAAGCAAAATAAGTATATTTGTTTCTTGCTTCACTTTCTCCAGCATAAGCTGTCTTTAGATTTTTTTCTGTTTGGCTTCCTTTAAGTTCCATAATTTTATGAAATCTCCTTTTGTTTTTCTACTGATATTATATTAAAAACTTTTACAAAACTCAACTTATTTTGACAGTATTATTTGTTAAAAGTCTTTTTTCTTATCATATTTTTTTCTCTACCGTTGTTTGATGGTGTGTAGTACACCCTATCTTTTAGTTTGTTTGGCATATATTGTTGTTTTACATAACCACCATAATCGTGTGGGTATTTGTATGTACTTGTGCCATCTTTGTTGGTTGATGGGTGGTTTTTTAGGTTGTTTAAGACATTGTCATCTTTAACTTTTTGGGCGTCTTCTTGTGCTTTGTGCATAGCAAGGTAGACAGAGTTCGATTTTTCTGCTTCACAAGCATATACGATAGCGTGGCTTAGGTTAAGTAGGCACTCTGGCACACCCAATTTGTCACAACTATACATTGCAGAACAAGCAAGCAAGAGTGCATTGCTATCTGCCATACCGATATCTTCTGAACAGTGTGCCATAAGGCGACGAGCTATGATACGTGGGTCTATGCCGGCTTGGATAAGACGTTGGCTATAATATAAGGCTGCTTCTGTATCGCTACCCCTGATACTCTTGCAAAACGCACTAAGTAAGTCATAGTACATATCTTCGTCTAGTGACAAGGCTGGCTTTTGGATACTTTGCTCGGCGATTTCTTTGGTGATGACTATTTGCTTGTCTTTGTTGATATTTGTTGTAAGAACGGCAAGTTCTAGTGCGTTTAGGGCTTGTCTTACGTCACCTGCACTTGCCCAAGCGAAGTGGGCTTTTGCATCATCTTGCAAAACAACATTGATATTGCCAAGCCCATTTTCTTTATCTTTGACTGCTCTATCTAGGGCGATTTTTATATCTTGTTCAGTAAGAGACTTAAACTCAAAAATTCTACAACGAGAAACTATCGCACGAGTCATACTAGTATATGGGTTTTCTGTGGTAGAACCGATAAATATGATACTACCTTCTTCTACAGCTTGTAAGACACAGTCGCTTTGAGATTTGCTCCAGCGGTGACACTCGTCAAGTAATAGATAGGTGCGTTTGCCATATAAGTCGGAGGCCAAGCGGTCTTAGGAAGACAACTTAG
>JAZUPV010000083.1:0-1799 GCA_045605365.1 Clostridia bacterium | reverse complement strand
ACAATTAAAAGAAACTTTAGAAACAAAAGAAACACAAACAAATATAGAACAAAAAGCAAAACAACCAAAACAAAGAAAGAAAAAAGATGAATAGCCATAGCCGTTATTATATAATTATTAAAGATAAAATAATAAATATATAGATGCTGTATTTTAGGAGAAATTAATCAATGGCTGATTTTATTGAAGTAAAGACTACTTTTGAAGTAGAACAAGAAGCTAAAGATATGGCGGAGTTGTTGTTAGACAAACGCCTTGTAGCTTGTGCTCAAATATTAGAAATCAATAGTCATTATGTATGGCGAAACGAAAGATACATAGAGCACGAGTATATGATTATTATGAAAACAAGAGCTGACCTATATCAACAATTAGAGACTACCATAAAGCAAAACCACTCTTACGAAGTACCAGAAATTGTTGCAACAAAGATAGAAAATCTATCTAAAGAATACGCTGATTGGATAGTAGAAAGCACTACAAAATAGACCACTCAAAAAAAAGTTAAAAATATTATTATGGCTTAAAAATAAATAAAAAATAGGGCAAAACACTGCCCTATTTTTTGTTTTGCAAAAAATCTACAAGTTAATTATTTGCAGTTTTTTGCGCTGCCACAAGCACGGCTACTACCTGATGTAGACTTGCTACGAGTAGATGTTGCTGTGGTCTTTTTTTGAGATGTTCTTGGCATAAGACCACTCCCCTTATATAAATTACAGCACAGATAACTTTGACCCATTTAAGACAAAATATAGGTCAAAGTTATCGTTATGATGTAGGCTTTTGATAAATATAAAAAAAGTAACTACACTAAATTAACACCTATATTTGTTAACTAGAATGGTCAAGTAAGATGTACTGTACTATTAATATTTGTAGATTTGATAAAAAAATACTAAAAACAAACTGGTAGTTTTTGACAATAAAAAAACACGGCTATAGACCGTGTTTTGTATACAGATTATTCTACTGATACTAGATAGTAGTATACAGGTTGTCCACCAGGAAGTACTGATACTTCGCATTGCGGGTAAACTTCTTGTAGTTTTTGTTGAAGGTTTTCTGCTTCTTGTTCTTTGATATCTTCGCCATAGAACAAAGAGATGTTGACGGTAGAATCGTCTACCATCTTAGCCAACAAGCCTTCTACAGTAGGAGAAACGTGTGTACCTTTTGCCAAGATAGAATTATTGTCTAGACCGATAATCTCGCCCACAGACAAATCAAAGCCGTCTACGTGTGTATCACGCACTGCATAAGTTACAGAGCCTGATTTTACGTTTTTGATAGATTCTTTCATAGCTTCGGTGTTGTCTTCTAGGGTTGCTTCTTCGTTGAAAGCTAGACAAGCTGAGATACCTTCTGGGATACTTCTTGTAGGTATAACAACGATATTTTTGTTAGTAAGACCTTTTGCTTGTTCTGCAGCCATAATGATATTTTTGTTATTTGGGAAGACAAAAACATTTTGAGCGTTAACTCTATCAACTGCACCAGCGATATCGTTGGCAGAAGGATTCATAGTTTGTCCGCCTTCGATAATGTAGTCTACCATTAAGTCTTTGAACAATGCTGCAAGACCATCACCTGCCGCAACAGAAACCATACCAAAAGTCTTAAGTGGTTCTTGTGGGCTTGTTGCACGTGACAATTCACGAGTTTGTTCAAGCATATTTTCTATCTTTAGGTTGGTTAATTCGCCTAGTTCTAGCGCATAACCAAGGGCTAAGTTAGGTGTATTGGTGTGTACGTGGACTTTTACAAGTTGTAAGTCGCCTATACAAACAACAGAGTCA
>JAZUPV010000082.1:0-11821 GCA_045605365.1 Clostridia bacterium | reverse complement strand
GACCCACAAACAGGCAAAGAAACTGTTATGGAAGGTTTCAAAAATGTTTGGCAGATTATCGGAGCTGTCAGTGGTGGCGAACAAACAATGAGTATGGATATTACTAGTATGTGCAATATCAATATGATGTTTTTTATAGTGGCAATATTTGTATGTATATTTGTTGGTGAAGACTTTAGAAGTGGCTATGTAAAAAACTTGTTCACAGTAAGAAGCAAAAAAGACGACTATATCTTGTCAAAAACCATCGTTTGCTTTGTAGCTGGGGCAAGTATGATAATAGCTTTCTTTATAGGTTCTATGATAGGTGGGGCAATTGTTAATCTACCTTTTACTCTACAAGGGGCGACAGTATTTAATGTTATTATGTGTCTTTTGTCAAAAGTCTTGTTAGTTGGTATATTTTCATCAATATATATCTTAGCAAGTGTAATTGCTAAACAAAGACTATGGATGTCTTTGCTTATGGCGTTTGGTATAGGTATGTTGATGTTTATGATGATACCTATTATAACTCCACTTAACAGCACAATAGTTAACGTATTGTTATGTCTAGTAGGGTCAATATTGTTTAGTTTTGGTATAGGATTTGGCAGCAAAGTTATCTTGGACAAAACAAGTTTGATATAATTGTTACTAAATAAGTTTTTTTAAAGTTTATATTTTGTTATAATATTTTTGTAAAAAGGGTGGCAGTATGAAATTTAGTTGGCAAAAATTAGTACAACATATATTATATCCGCATTTGGCGGTGATTATCTGTTTGTTGCCTATTAGCATTGCATTTTTGGTATTGTCACTTGTTTATCTTACTACAACATCAGTTTTGGCGATATTGTCATATATGTTAGCTTTTTATCTATTAGTTGTAGTGTGTTTGAGAATACCACGTATTGTAGCTTATTTTAAACGAGTAAAAAACGAAAACAAATTTTTGAAACGTTGGTTTGAAGATGTCCATTTTAGAATGAACCTATCTTTGTATGGCTCGCTTATTTGGAATATTGCCTTTGCTGTATTTCAGCTATGCTTAGGGTTTTATCACAACTCTATGTGGTTTTATGCTATGTTTGGTTATTATACAGTATTAGGGTTGATGAGATTTTTCTTAGTAAAACATACACGAGTATATAAGGCTAACGAACAAATAGAATTTGAAACAAAAAAATATATCTTATGTGGTTGGCTACTGCTTTCGATCAACTTAGCCCTTACTATTATTGTTATATTGAGTGTTGTCAATTATCAAGCGTTTGGCTATGGTATGATTACAACCATATCTTTGGCAGCATATACTTTTGTTACATTTACTTTTGCTATTATCAACAAAGTCAAATACAAAAAATATAACAGTTCTGTCTACTCTGCAGCAAAGACAATATCTTTTATTGCTGCTTGTGTGTCTATGCTAACGTTAGAAACATCAATGATTGCCACTTTTGGCAAAGAAGCTAGTTTAAGTTTAGGCAAGATACTTATACCTATAACAGGTGCTGTCGTATTAGGCATTGTGATAACTATGGCAATAGTTATGATAATCAAAGGTACAAAAAAATTAAACTCAATAAAAAAAGAACTATCAAGTTGATAGTTCTTTTTTGTTGTTATATATTTTGTTATTTAACAATTATGTTAAGTATTTTGTTTGGTACGTATATAACATTAACTATGTTTTGCTCGCCGATTGCGTTAACAACTTTGTCGCATTGTTTTGCAAGGTCTACAACTGTATCTTTGTCAGAGTTGATAGCTATCTCCATAACGTGTCTAACTTTGCCATTGATTTGAACTGGTAGTTTGATAATTTGTTCTGCTTCACATTCTACTTTGGTTGGCCAGTTAGATTTGCATACCATAGTTTTGTTGCCCATCATTTCGTTAAGTTCTTCTGCAAAGTGTGGTGCAAATGGATATAACAATATGTTAAATATTCTTAGCTCTTCACGGCTGATAAACTTGTCTTGATAAATACGGTTAACAAAAGTCATCAAGCTAGATATAGCTGTGTTATATTTTTGAGTTTCGATATCGTTGGTAACTTTGTCGATAATAGTATTGATATCTTTGGCGTGTTCTGGGTGAACTCCATCAAAGTTGTCTACAAAGTCAAGCATACGTTCAGCTCTATCTAAAAATCTCTTACAACCACTAATATTAGCGCTTGACCAAGGAGCAGAACTTTCGTAGTCGCTCATAAATAAGATATACAATCTAAGTACGTCTGCGCCATATTCGTTGATAGTATCCATAGGGTCAACAGCTGTACCAGCTGATTTACTCATTTTTTCGCCGTTTTCTGCAAGGATAAGACCTTGAGCAGTTCTCTTAGCATAAGGTTCTTCATTTGGAGCTATACCAATATCGTACAAGAACATATTCCAGAATCTTGAATAAATCAAGTGTCTAGTTACGTGTTCCATACCGCCGTTATACCAGTCTACTTGTCCCCAATACTTTAACTTTTTAGCATCAGCTAAAGCGTCTTTGTTGCAAGGGTCGATATATCTTAAGAAATACCAGCTAGAACCAGCCCATTGTGGCATAGTGTCTGTTTCTCTTTTAGATGGTTTGCCGCAGATAGGGCAAGTACAGTTAACCCATTCGTCGATAGCTGCAAGTGGAGATTCACCATTTTTAGAAGGTTTAAATTCTTTTACTTTAGGTAATCTTACTGGCAAGTCTTCGTCAGGTACTGGTACTGCGCCGTGTTCTGGACAGTAGATGATAGGGAATGGTTCGCCCCAATATCTTTGACGGTTAAAAGCCCAATCTTTCATTTGGTAGTTGGTCTTTGCATAACCGATAGATTTTTGTGTTAAGTGCTCAATCATTTTTGCAATGGCGTCTTTTACTTTTAAGCCGTTGATAATGTCTGAGTTTATCATATAACCGTTGTTAATGTCTGTATAGGCACTTTCAAGTTCGGTTTGTTCACCATTGGTGATAACTTGTATAATGTCAATGTTAAACTTCTTAGCAAAATCCCAGTCACGAGTATCGTGAGCAGGTACTGCCATTATAGCGCCTGTGCCATAACCCATCATAACGTAGTCTGAGATGAATATTGGTACTTGTTTGCCTGTTAGTGGGTGGATAGCATATAGACCTTCTAGCTTAACGCCAGTTTTGTCTTTGTTAAGTTGAACACGGTCAAACTCACTCTTTTTCTTAGCTTGAGTTTGATAATCTCTTACTTGGTCTAAGTTTGAGATGCTTGTTGCGTATTTTTCGATGATAGGGTGCTCAGGAGCGACTACCATAAATGTTACGCCGTATAATGTATCTGCACGTGTTGTGTAGATAAGTAGGCTGTCTTCTTTGCCGTCGGTAGTTTGTGTTTTGAAAGTTATTTCTGCGCCGGTAGATTTGCCTATCCAGTTGCGTTGTTCTTCTTTGATACGTTCTGGTGCGTCAATTTTGTCAAGACCGCTTAACAATCTGTCAGCATATTCTCTTATCTTTAAAAACCATACTTCTTTTTCTTTTTGTACTACTTCTGTTTGGCAACGGTCACATATACCGCCTTGGCTTTCTTCGTTAGAAAGTATGCAGTCGCATTTTGGACAGTAGTTTACCATTGATTTGCTCTTATAAGCAAGGCCACGCTTGAACATTTGTGTAAATATCCATTGTGTCCATTTGTAGTAGTTTTCGTCAGTAGTGTCGATTTCACGACTCCAGTCAAAGCTAAAACCAACTCTCTTCATTTGTCTTTTCATATTGGCAACGTTGTCGTCGGTAGCTTTTCTTGGTTGCACGTTGTATTTTATTGCAAAATTCTCAGTAGGTAGACCAAATGCGTCCCAACCCATAGGGAACATTACGTTATAACCTTCTAGACGTTTTTTACGAGAAAGTATCTCTAGTGCTGTGTACGCTTTGATGTGTCCTAAGTGTAGGCCTACGCCTGATGGGTAAGGGAACTCAACAAGTGCGTAAAATTTCTTTTTGTTATCAAAATCAGTGGCGTTAAAAACTTTTTCTTTCTCCCATATATCTTGCCACTTTGGTTCTATTTTTTCAAAATCCATAATTATAATTTCTGCCTTTTAAATATTATTGTTTATTTTTAGTGTTTTTGATTAAAAGCTAAGGCAGAGCAGATGAATCACTCTTCGCATAAGATTTGCTCCTTATGGTAAGACTATACACCTATTAAACAAAAAAGTCAATTTATTATGTTTTTTAAAAACAATTTTTGCTGGTTAAATTGCCTTTTTGTACTATTTAGTATATATTATAGTTAATAAAGGGGATAAAATATGAACAAACAATTAGGCGTATTATGCCACGTATCATCAGTGCCAAGCAAATATGGTGTGGGTGACTTTGGTAAGTCAAGTTTTGACTTTATAGATTTTTTATCAAGAAACAACTTGGAGATTTGGCAAATATTGCCACTAAACACAACCAATATATATAACTGCCCGTATGCTTCTACCTGCTGTTATTCTTTTGACGAGATGTATGTTGACCCAGAAGAACTTTTGCAAGAAGGCAAAATCACACAAAAAGACCTTAAAGTTTTGGTCAAATTGTCAAAAACAAAAAAAGTTGCTTTTGACGGTGTAAAACAAGAAAAAGCAAAACTTTTAGAATTAGCATTTGCTAACTTAGACGAAACTACCAAAAAGGCAGTAAAAAAAGAACTAAAAACAAGCCTTTGGCTTGCTGATTATGCATACTTTAGAGCAATGCTAAAGCACTTTGATACAGACAACTTTAGACAAGTGCCACAAGAATATTGGGACAAAACTACAAAAGAATACAAAAGCCTTGCAAAAACTTGCGAACAAGACATATTAAAATACGCCTATTTTCAATATTTGCTAAATAGACAATGGCAAAAAGTTAGAGCATATGCCAAGAGTAAGGGTGTAAAAATTTTGGGCGATTTGCCTATTTATCCAGACCCTAATTCTTTTGACGTGTTTGCTAATGTTGACCAGTTCAAAGTAGAAAAGGGCACCATCAAACCTTTAGTATATGGCGGCGTACCTGCAGACGAATTCTGTGCTGACGGACAAAACTGGGGTACTTGTGTATACGACTGGGATTATATGAAGTCAAACAATTATGAATTTATGCTTGGCAAAATCAAATTGCTTTTGACCAAATATGATATTTTAAGACTAGACCACTTCTTGGGTTATGTAGAACATTACGAATGGGACGCTAATAAGAAAAAGTCTGGCAAATGGCACAAAAAAGGCGGAGAAGATTTCTTCAAAGCTTTGCAAAAAACTTGCGATATGGATAGCCTTGTTATCGAAGACCTTGGCATCAACAAACCTGCCGCAACTAAGATAAGAAAACAATTCAACCTAAAAGGTATGTGTGTTGTCCAAATGATTATGGAGCACAAAAAGAACCTAAGATACTTGCCTGACAAGGTAGAACAAGACAACCTATACTATCTTGGTACTCACGACAATAATACCTTTATAGGCTATTTAAAGGGCTTAAACAAGCAAGATAGAGCCAAGTTCTGCTCTTTGATGGGTGTAGAAAACAAAAATATAAAACAAATTCACCTTGATTGTATACGCAAAATGTTAGCTAGCAAGAGCCAAGTGGTCATTTTGCAAATTCAAGACTATTTGATGCAAAACGGCAAATATCGTATGAACGTACCTGGTCAAGCCGCAGGCTGCTGGGAGTACAAAATGCCATCTAAATACGAAGCAAAAGTAGCAAAAACTTTAAGTTTGATTAGATAATAAAAAAACAACCTAAGTTTAGGTTGTTTTTATTTTTTTTATTAAGTTTATCTTTGTATTGCTGCGTTGCCGCTTGTTTTGATAAAGTCTTCTACTTCTCTTTCTGATAGGGTAGATACGTCGCCATATAGGGTATGCTCTAGTATAGAAGTCGCTAGACCAAATTTTAGGGCATATTCTAGGTCTGTGTAGTTTTTTATAAGACCGTGTATTACGCCCGATGCAAAGGCATCTCCGCCACCTATACGGTCATATATAGAGAATCTTATTGGACCTTCGTGTTTGTATATGTCATTTTTGCCGACGCAATAAGAAGATAGCGAGTTGTCTGTAGCTGTGTGTACGATTCTGTCTGTACCAAAGATATAGTCTATGTTTGTTTGGTTAAGTAGTTTTTTTGATAATTCTACCTTTTTTGTGGTTATATCTTGTATGTCGGTGTCTAATTTTACTTGCAAGATTTGTTCTATATCAAAGTGATTGGCAAATAGTACTTTTACATAAGGTATGACCTTTTGAAAATAAGGTCTTGCTTCTTCGATATTTGTCCATAGTTTAGAACGATAGTTAAAGTCAAAAGATACCGTTACGTTATATTTTTTGCAGTATTCAAGACATTTAAAAGCGACTGTTCTTACGTGATTGCCTAGGGCTAAAGTTATGCCTGACAAATGAAACCACTTGGCATTACAAAAAACCGCATCAAAATCAATCTCTTCAGGCTCGATAGTTGTCACAGAAGAATACTTTCGGTTGTATATAACTTTTGATGGTCTACCACCAAAACCAGTCTCTACAAAATACATGCCGATATTTGACGAGCCTCTTACAACAAGGTCACAGTCAACACCGTGGCTTTTTAGGTGTTTTATTGCAGAGTCGCCAAGTTGGTTGTCGGGTAATTTGCTGACAAATTTTGTATTATGTCCCAAGTGAGATAGAGACACAAGAACATTGGCTTCGCCACCGCCGTAGTTTGCGACAAAGTTTCTTGCTTGAGCAATAGTAGTATAATCTGGTGGGGTAAGTCGCAGCATTATCTCACCAAAAGCAACAATTTTATCTTTTTTCATATCGACCTCTCTTAGGTATTATAATACTAATCAAATAAAATACAAAACACCTTTTGATAAATTATTTATCAAAATAAAAGGCATTTTTGTTGATAAAAAATTGATTTTTTGTTATCCTATAAAGCAAGCAAAAGTTAAAAGTCGAGCTTGTGTAAAAAATACTAAAACTTAGTTGTATTTAGGGGATTTTTTATGGGTAGAATTCACTCAATAGAAACATTTGGCACAGTAGACGGGCCAGGTATTCGTTTTGTAGTATTTTTGCAAGGTTGTCCTATGAGATGTCTATACTGTCACAATCCAGACACTTGGCGTGTTAACGGCGGCAAAGAGACCAGTGTAGAACAACTAATAACCGAGATAAAAAAATACAAGCATTATTACGGCAAAGATGGTGGGGTTACGCTTTCTGGTGGAGAACCTTTGATGCAAATAGACTTTGTTATTGAGTTGTTTAGAGAATTAAAACAACTTAATATCCACACTTGTCTTGATACATCTGGCATTACTTTTAATCAAGACGAAACTACACTAGCCAAGTTTGACGAGTTGATGCAGTATACAGACTTGATATTGTTAGACATCAAACATATCGTAGACAAAACACACCGAAACTTAACCGGTCACTCTAACAAAAACATTTTAGACTTTGCTAAATATCTAGACAAAAAATGTATACCAGTATGGATAAGACACGTTGTTGTGCCTACAATCAGTGCCGACAGAGAGTCTTTGGTAGCGTTAAGAGAGTTTTTAGATAGGCTAAACAATGTCGAAAATATTGAAGTTTTGCCTTATCACACATTAGGTGTTTCTAAATACGAAAAACTAGGTATAAAATATAAATTAGAAGGTGTGCCTACCCCTACTCAGGAGCAGGTGGACCTTGCCAACAAGATTTTAAAAGGACAATAATTATGAGAGAAGAATGGACTAATTTTAACGAAGGTAGCTGGTGCGAAGAGATAAATGTTAGAGATTTTATCTTAACCAACTATACTTTATACGAAGGTGACGACAACTTTTTGTGTGAGCCAACTGCAGATACAAAAAAGTTAAATGATATCGTCACAAAACTTAACCAACAAGAACGCGAAGCAGGCGGTGTTTTAGATGCTGACACAAGTGTAGTTTCTACCATCACAAGCCACGGTCCTGGTTATTTAGACAAAGATTTAGAAAAAATCGTCGGTTTGCAAACTGACAAACCTTTCAAACGTGGTCTTTATACTTTTGGCGGTATTCGTTCTAGCGAAAGCGCCCTTACTGCTTATGGGTATGAGATTGACCCTGCTGTAAAAAATACTTTTACCAAATACCGCAAAACACACAACCAAGGTGTTTTTGATATCTATACCGACGAGATGAAAATGGCTCGTCACGTAGGTATCATCACTGGTTTGCCAGATGCTTATGGTAGGGGTAGAATTATCGGCGACTATCGCCGTGTTGCTTTGTACGGTGTAGATAGACTTATCGAAGACAAAAAAGCTTTCTTAAAGGCACAAGTCAATGACTTTAGCGAAGATACCATTAGAACTAGAGAAGAAACCGCCGAACAAATCAAAGCCCTTAATGACCTAAAAACAATGGCAAGTGCTTATGGTTTTGACATTTCAAACCCAGCCCGCAACGCTAAAGAAGCCGTACAATTTTTGTACTTTGGTTATTTAGGCGCAGTCAAAGACCAAAACGGCGCAGCTATGTCAATCGGTAGAAACAGCACTTTCTTAGATATCTATATCGAAAGAGACCTAAAAAACGGCACTCTAACCGAAGAACAAGCGCAAGAACTTATCGACCAATTTGTTATGAAACTACGTATTGTCAAATTTATGCGTACTCCAGAGTATAACAAATTGTTCTCAGGTGACCCTACTTGGGTTACAGAATCTATCGGTGGTGTAGCAATGGACGGTAGACCACTTGTTACAAAAACAGCCTTTAGAATACTTCACACCCTAGACAACCTAGGACACGCACCAGAACCAAACTTGACTATACTTTGGTCACAAAACTTGCCAGAAAAGTTCAAAAGATATTGTGCAAAAATGTCTATCAAAACTTGCGCTATCCAATACGAAAACGATGATATGATGCGTGAGTATATGGGTGACGACTATGCTATCGCCTGCTGCGTAAGTAGTATGAGAGTGGGCAAAGATATGCAATTCTTTGGCGCTAGAGCCAACCTTGCAAAATGTCTTCTATACGCTATTAACGGCGGAGTAGACGAAAAGACAAAAGACCAAGTTTCACCAAAATTTGAGCCAGTTACAAGCGAATATCTTGACTATGACGAAGTTATGCAAAAGTACGACCAAATGATGGATTGGCTTGTAGAACTATATGTTAACACCCTAAACTGCATACACTATATGCACGACAAATATTGCTACGAAGCACTAGAGATGGCGCTTCACGACAACAAAGTACACAGATTCTTTGCTACTGGTATTGCAGGTCTATCTTGTGCTGCAGATAGTTTGTCAGCAATCAAATATGCTAAAGTAAAAACTATCAGAGACGAAGATGGTATGGTTGTCGATTACGAAATCGAAGGCGACTACCCTAAATACGGCAACAATGACGACAGAGCAGACTCTATCGCTGTTGATATCGTAGATAGATTTATGAAAAAAGTTAGAAGTCACAAAACATATCGCAATGCAGAACCTACTACAAGTATCTTAACAATTACTTCTAACGTAGTATACGGCAAAAAGACTGGTTCAACTCCAGACGGCAGAAAGGGTGGAGAACCACTAGCTCCAGGTGCTAACCCAATGGCTGGTAGAGATAGTAGCGGTGCATTAGCTTCGTTAGAATCTGTCGCAAAACTAAAATACGAAAATGCAAGAGACGGTATCTCTAACACATTCTCAATAGTACCATCATCTTTGGGAAAAGATTTAGATAACCAAATCACCAATCTTTCTAACTTGTTAGATGGTTATATGAAGAGCCGTGGACACCACCTAAACGTTAACGTATTTAATAGAGAAACTCTTATCGATGCACAAAAACACCCAGAAAAATACCCACAACTTACAATTCGTGTATCAGGTTATGCGGTTAACTTCGTTAAACTTACAAAAGAACAACAAGACGACGTTATCAACCGTACTATCCACGAACGTTTCTAACATAAACTATTTGATAAAATATATGCTAAATAATATCCTATATATTTATCAATTAGTTTAAATATAAGATTTATTTTAAACACTAAAAATAAACAAAAAAAACACGACTAAATCTAGCCGTCTTTTTTTGGTGCTCCCTAAGGGAATCGAACCCCTAACTGACCCTTAGGAGGGGTCTGTTATATCCATTTAACTAAGAGAACTTGATAAACATTGGTATTATAACATATTATTTTTGTTAAAGCAATTTATGTTTTTATAAAAAATAAATGATATGTAGGATAAACATATATTATTTAGTTTACTGACTATAGTATTATATGCTATAAAAGGGTGTATCAATAGTTGTAAGTATTATTTTTTGACAAATGAGATAAAATACTTGCGACGAAAGATATATTAGGAGGGATAAATGAAAAAAGAATTGTTCAAACGACTAGCTGTTGCTGCTTGTATAGGTGTAGGCTGTATGGGTTTGTTGACTGCGTGCGGAGGTGATCCAAGTGATCCTACTAGTCCAACACCACCAGAAACAAATACATATACACTGATATTTGACGCTGACAATGATGCTAGTACACAAAATATCAAAAAAACTATCGAAAAGACTGCTCTAAATGACAAGACTGAGTGGCCAGCAGTAGAAGACAAAGACGGTTATGCCGGAGAGTGGGTAGTAAAAGAAAAAGTAGGCGATACTTATACACTTATCGCTAATCACGGTGATGGTTCTATGCAAGACCCATATCTTGTAAAAAATGAAGCTCAGTTTAAAAAGATGGCAGACAGTGTTTCTTTAGAAACTCAAGCCGCTGATATAAAATATTATAAAGACGATCAACCATCAACAAGTGATGATTATGATACAAAAGTAACTACTACAAAATATGCAACAGTTGATGTTGACAAAATCGAAAAAGACGGTGTTGTTACTTGGCAATATGTTACACACAAACAATATTTTAGATTAGTAGATGATATTAACTTTAGTGATGTAACTATTAATGCTAATGGTTATAGTTCTATCGAACTTGACGGTGCTAAGTATAATACATTTACAAACGCAGTCGAAGGTCAATATAGTTTAAACAATGTTGGTCCTGCAGTGTTTACCGATGGCAATGTATTTAATATCGTTGTAGATTCAAAATATGCTAATTTTAATATTAACCTTGATCAAAAAGTTATAACCTTTGTTTATTATACTAGTGGTGGTCTTTATGAAAAGGATACTGCACAAGAAAGACGTGACCATACACAATTTATCAACCTTAAAGTAGGGTCTAATGGTTCTGCAGTAGAAATTGACCAAGCAACCAATAACAAATCAGCATTTATTTCTCATATTATGCACGACTCATCTTTTACTATGAAAGACTGTGAAATGAATGTAGAGAAGATTAATTCTCGTTCAGGTTATTCTGGCATTTTTGTTGGTGGTTATCCAAAAACAAATGGTGCTATTAAGTTTGAAAACTGCACAAACAATGCTGATATAACATCTATCGGGTCAATTGGTATATTTTTTGGCAATGATACCCACAAAACAAATGGCAATTTAGAATCAAATATCACCATAATCAACTGTAAAAACTCTGGAACATTAATTGGCGACCAAAGAAGCCATGTTTTAACTCCTTTCTTAAATAATGGAAATCAAACCCCAACTCGTTTTAATGAAAATGAAGCAAAATCTCTTGATAATGGCGAAGCTGGTAAATTTGAGCATATAAATTCGGGTTCTTTTACTGCAAAAGAATTTAAAGAAACAACCATCGAAGGTAATAGCATAATTTTACCAAGTGAAGAGTTGGATTTAGAAACAGACAAAACTTATACCATTATAGTTAATGTAGAAAATTGCCTACACGGTATAGACGAA
>JAZUPV010000081.1:0-22219 GCA_045605365.1 Clostridia bacterium | reverse complement strand
TGTCGGTAGAGAAGTTTTAAAAATCTTGCAAGAAAAAACTTTAACCAATCACGATTTTGTCTTTTATGCTTCGGCAAAATCTCAAGGCAAAATAATTAATTTTAACAATAAGCAATACAAGGTCAAAACCCTTAGCAAAAGTTCTCTTAACAAATATAAATTTGACTTTGCTATGTTCTGTGTGGGAGAAGATGTCTCACGGCAATATGTCAATACATTAGCTGATAGCGGGTGTGTAGTTATAGATTTTTCTAGTGCTTTTAGAAAAAGTCACCCACTTGTCGTGCCAGAAGTTAACCCGCAAGATATACAAGGCAATATTATTTGCAATCCAAACTGTTCTACTATAGGTGCGGTTGTAGCTTTAAACAAAATAAACCAAACCTTTGGTCTAGACAGAATTGTCTACTCGACCTATCAAGCAGTAAGTGGTGCGGGTAAGCTATCTCTTGATGCTTTGTATAACAAAAAGCCCTTGCCAAAATCGGGTGTAGAAATAGTAGATAACATAGTGCCATACATTGGAGATATTGATACCCAAGGCTACAGCAAAGAAGAAAATAAAATGATTTTTGAAACAAAAAAGATTTTACATCTAAAAGACACTTATATTACTGCAACTTGCGTTAGAGTGCCTGTTGATGTTGGTCATAGCGAAAGTATAAACTTTCAAACCAAAATCCCTACAGATTGCGAGCAAATTTTGACAGTTTTGTATAATACTCCTGGGGTAAGAGTAGTATCTACGCCAATGCCTACTTATGTAAAAGGTCAAAACGATGTCTTGGTAGGTAGGTTAAGAAAAGACGAGTATGAAAATAGTTTCAATATATTTGTCGTAGTAGATAACTTGCGAAAAGGCGCCGCTCAAAATGGCGTGCAAATTTTGGAGATGTTAATCAATGGCAATATTTAAAGGTGTGTGTACAGCAATAGTTACACCATTTACATATCAAGGCAAGATAGATTATTGTTCACTACAAAAACTTGTTACTTATCAGCTAAACAACAATATAGATGCTCTTGTAGTTTTAGGCACTACCGGTGAGAGTTCGACTATATCTTTTCAAGAAAGAGCAGAGCTTATTAGTTTTGTAAAAAGAATTGTAAAAGACAAACTTAAATTAATAGTAGGTATTGGCAGCAATAATACACAAGTTGCCCTTAGTTATTTAACTCAAGCGCAAAATATCGGTGTAGACGCCTGTCTTGTTGTCACTCCATATTACAACAAGTGTACTCAGTATGGAGCATATCAATATTACAAAACTCTAAACGATAATGCTACTGTGCCGCTTATTGTTTATAATGTGCCAAGCAGAACGGGTTTTAACTTGTCTGTAGATACCGTTTGCAAGTTGTCTACATTAAATAATATTGTCGGCATCAAAGAAGCCAGTTTAGATATCAATCATATTCAAGACCTTTTTTATCGTGTTGATAATAGCTTCGATATTTATTGTGGCAACGACAACTTAAACAATATTTTCAAATCATTAGGCGCTAGTGGTACTATTAGTGTCACAAGCAACGCCTATCCGCAACTAGTCAAAAAGATGTGGGCGGGGGACAAAGAAGCGTACAATTTGCTATACGACATAAATAACTTGTTGTTTGTAGAACCTAACCCAATACCTATTAAGTATGTTTTGTCAAAGTTAGGTTTTATAAAAAATGTCTTGCGTTCGCCTTTGACTAACTTAAGTTCTCTTTATCACAATTCAATAAAAAAACAAATCTTAAAACTTAAGGAGTATCTATGAAAGTTTTGATTATAGGTTGCCAAGGGCGTATGGGCAAAAAACTTACAGAATATTGTATCGACAACAATATAGCTTGTTGCGGTGTAGATGTCCAAGACAAAAAATTAAACTTCGGCGAAGTAGATGTGGTTATAGACTTTTCAACCAAAGACGCACTGTATGACAACCTGTTGTTTGCTTACAAACATAATCTACCAATCATTGTCGCAACTACCGGGCATGATAACAATGCTTATCAACTTATGTCACACTATGCTAAGAGTATACCTGTTATGGTTGCGCCCAATCTTAGTTTGCAATTTAATGTTATGTGTAGCCTTGTCAAAAAACTTGGCTTGTTAAAAGACAATCAGTTTGTCTTGCAAGAAACTCACCACAAAAACAAAAAAGACGCACCATCTGGCTCAGCAAAACAACTTATAGATATATTGTCTAAAATTGATATTTTGCCTATGACCTATAGTGTTAGAGCGGGTGATGTTGTTGGAGAACATAAACTAGATGTTTATGGCGAACAAGAAAAGTTGTCTATACAGCATATCGCTACTGACCGCATTGTCTATTGCAAGGGTGCTTTGTGTGCAGCAGAATATATTTTGACCAAACAAAATGGTCTTTATACTATGGAGAATCTCATAGATGAATATCATAAGTAAGTTTGGTGGTAGTGCTTCTTGCTCGGCTCAAGCTATAGACAACATAATATTTTTATCAAAAAACACCGACCGAAAAGTCCTAGTTTTCTCAGCTATTGGCAAAAGCCCTAACTTAGGGCAAGATAGCAAAATCACCGACTTATTGTTCGGTCTTGCAAAAAGTGTAAAAAACACATCAAAAACACGCATTTTGTTGCAAAAAGTAATCAACAAATACAAGTATCTATCTAAATGTCTCAATATAAAAACCAACATAACAAAAACTATAAATAGTTGTTACAAAAAGTTTTTGCAATCAAAAGACATTTCTTGGTTTGTTTCTCGTGGAGAATATTTGACTAGCAGGCTATATGCAACTAGTCTTAATATCAAATTTGTCCCGGCGGAGCGGGTGATATTTTTTAAAGATAACACTATTGACTATAACAAAACTGTAAAACGGCTTACTTACTATCGTAACAAATATAACCGTATTGTTGTGCCAGGTTTTTATGGTGTAGACAACTTGGGCAAGATTAAACTATTTGAACGTGGCGGTGGTGATACAACTGGTGCGATTATATCAAAGGCGCTATGTGTAGACCTGTACGAAAACTGGACCGACACAGATGGTGTCAAACCTATTAACCCAAACATTATGAATACAGATACTATTAAGCAACTCTCTTATCAAGACTTGTGTGTTATGACAAGGTATGATACTAAGGTCATACATTATACCTGTGCCGATATTTTAAAAGACACCAGTACGAAACTTAAGGTAAGCAACATATATAATATAGGCGGAGATTATACCATTGTTGCTCAAGATGGTTTTTGTCAAAAATATTTAGTCTACAAAGTTTTAGATGATAAGGTCAATGTTGTTACAAAAAAGCACAACCAAAATATCAACAGCTTTATCTTACATAACAACAATTTAAAAAATAGACTTATTAATATATTCAATAATTTATAAAAAATTTTCTTGTATCTCTTGCAAGAATTTTTTATTTGTAATGACAAGTCGATTGTCTTATGGTATAATCAAGTCTGTAAAAGGAACTTAATATGAAAATACAATTTATAAAAAATCATTACAATCCACAACAAGAACTTGGTTCTATAACCAACAATGTTTTTACCCTACAACAAAAACAAAGCAAACTTATCGCTACATACTCACGAACCTATTGTGTTGCTTTAGGTGAAACCAATCAATATTCTACAATAGAACTTAAGTTTGATTATGCTCAAATATATGGCAAACAGCTTGACCTAAATTTGCTAGCAGGTCTTATCGAAAAAGATGCCGCTGCAAATGTATTGTATCAAGATAGTCCTTACAAAAATATCAAACCTTTTGAAATTGTTGTAGATGACAAAACTTATCTTATCAACAAGTTTGACAATATAACAGGTATGGTATTTAACTCATTTGAACTTATCAATCTATCTAACGAACTTTTGCAAATTGTTGCTCAAGACCAACGTTTCAATATTAAGTAGGTGTAATTATGGAGAGATACCAACAAATAGAACGCGCGATAATAACCACCTATCGTAGTAGATTGTGGTCTAAGTTTGTCAAAGCTATCAAAGAGTACGACTTATTAAAGCCCGGTGACAAAGTTTGCGTTTGTATATCTGGCGGCAAAGACTCTATGCTTATGGCAAAGTTGTTTCAAGAATTACAACGCCATTCTGATTTTGAGTTTGGTGTAGAGTATCTTGTTATGAACCCAGGCTACAACCCAAAAAACTTGCAAGTTATTCAAGAGAACTTAAGCATACTTAATATACCAGCCAAGATTGTAGAAACTAATATTTTTGAAGTGGCCAACAATATGCCAAAAAACCCTTGTTATATCTGCGCCAAGATGCGTAGGGGTGCTTTGTATCGTATAGCCAAAGATATGGGGTGTAACAAAATTGCCCTTGGTCACCATTACGACGACGTTATAGAAACTATCCTTATGAATATGCTCAATGCAGGGTCTTTTCAAACTATGTTGCCAAAACTTCACAGTGACAACTTTGAAGGTATGGAAGTGATTCGTCCATTGTATCTTATTAGAGAAAAAGATATCTTGACTTGGAAAGAGTCGAGCGACCTTCATTTTATACAATGTGCCTGCAAACTAACCGAAAATATGATATTAGACGATGGTACATCTTCGCAACGCTATCAAACTAAACTACTTATAAAAAACCTTTCTTCGTACAATATTAATGTAGATAAAAATATTTTTGCCAGCGCCCAAAACGTCAATTTAGACAAA
This sequence comes from Clostridia bacterium, assembly GCA_045605365.1. Classification (GTDB taxonomy): domain Bacteria; phylum Bacillota; class Clostridia; order Christensenellales; family UBA1242; genus CAKVLS01. The sequence goes on along the minus strand of JAZUPV010000081.1, from coordinate 17,539 downwards.
ATCTTTGGTTATAAACAAGGTGGCAAGCAAATTTCTTATCTAGACAACTATGACAACAAACAAAAATAACCCCTACACATTATGTTGTGTTTTTGAAAAATGTAGATAGTGAATTAGCCACAAAATGTGGCATTTTTAGCACTTTTTATTAAGTTATAACATATAAATATGCAAGAGAGTTCTTGCATATTTTTTTATTTTTTATTAGATTTTTGCTTTTTATTTGTTTGACAAAAATATTTATGATGGGTAAGATATAGGTAAGAATTCATAAGATTCTAAAAAAACAAAAAAGGGAGAAAAGGTATGAAAAAGTTTTTTAAAACACTTATGATGTGTCTAGTAATAATACCTTGCGTATTCGTACTAGCAGCTTGCGGTGGTGACCCAAATCAAGTTAAAGTTAACACTTCAGGCAATTACAAAGAATCTTCTATGCAAGCTTTCAACGAAACAATTGTTGCAGCAGAAGACGCAGAACAACTAGAATTTAATGCTTACAGAATGTCTTACAAAATGTCAATGAAACAAGGCGGCGAAACAGTAGATATGGTTATGCATGCTACTATTATGCTTGGTGAAGGTGGCGATATTCTTATGTATGCATCTATCAGCGGTAATGGTGAAAAACTAGAATATTACGTTGGTGAAGAATATGTATACATGAATATGGATACTGAAGGCACAAAAATGAACTACAAAATGCCAAAAACTGGTGATTTTGAATCAGATCTTGGCGCAGCTCAAATGGCTTTAGAAATGGGTTCTGTTCAAAGCCTTCTTGATAATATCGCAGGAGTAAGTGGTGAAGTTTCAGTTAAATCAGCTGTAAAAGGTACTACTACAAAATATCAAGTATCTTTCGAAGAAGAAGGTGCTGAAGTAACTGTTTGGTTCGTATTTGAAAACGGTACTTTAACTGGTATCAAATCTGTACAAGATGCAGGCGACCAAGGTGAAGCAGAACTTCAAATGGAAAGATTTACTGGTACTTCAATTGCTATGCCAAAATGGACTGAAAAATCAGTACTAATGGAAATCTAATAATTTAAAAAACTTAATATATATACTATAAAAAACCTAAGTAACTTGGCTTAGGTTTTTATTTTTTAAAAGGCGCTATAGTTGGTGTGTGGCAAATAACTTAATCTTAAACAAAATACTAAAAACAAACAAAAACTAGTCTTAAATCAAAAATAATCAACTCAAATAGCCTAAAAACATAAAATAATCAAAAAAATATTTAATTAACAATTGTTATTGTTGTTTAATTTTGATAATATATTATATGTAAAATATTAATATATTTTTTTTTGATAATAAAGGTATAATATATATGTATAGTGTAGGAGACAAAATAACTACAAAAAAACAACACCCTTGCGGTAGCAATACTTGGACCATAACACGAGTCGGGGCAGACTTTAAACTAAAGTGTGATGGTTGCGAGCATACTATAATGGTGTCTAGCGAAAAATTAAAAAAGATGATAAAGGATTAATATGGGAGAACAATTAACAACCACTCCACAAAAGCGCAAGCGTAAGTGGTATGATATAGTTATTACTATAATACTAAGTATATTGTTTGTAATAACTATGTGTTTTGTTGTGTTTTCGATAATATTTGTCAAGATAGAAGTTGTGGGTGTGTCTATGCAACCTACATACAATATCAACCTAGAAACTGGCAAATCAAGAGAATATTACGAAAAGTCACAATATAAAGACAAAGTTTATGTCAACCGCTTTGACAAAGGCAAACGTGGAGATATCATAGTAGTCACTACTCAAACAAAAGTAGACGACAAAATAGTCAAAGAAAAGGTCATCAAGCGTCTTGTAGCTGTCGGTGGAGATAGCGTAGACTTTCAACAAGACGGAGAGTATTATTATTTCTATTTAAACGGCGAAAAACAGCTTGAAAACTACATAAAAGACCAGTCAGCAATGTTAACTTGTTACGAAAAGTTTGTGGCTTACAAGCAATCTTTGGGCGTAAGACAAGACCAACCAATCAAGCTTGCCGACAATCAAGTTTTTATCTTAGGCGACAATCGTGGGTCTAATAGCAAAGACAGTTCTACCTATGGTCCTGTAGACAAAAAAGATATCGTTGGCAAAGTTACATTTAGTGTGCCTTATAACAAAAACTTTATTTCTTATATAATATTTGGGCAAAAATAAAACATATTTATATTGCTGAATAAGATTTATTATGAACTAATAAAACAAAAAACAGGTATATAACCTGTTTTTTTTATTCTTTTATAAAAGGTGTTTGAAACTCTGCCACATAATCTACTTTTTGCAATAATTCGCTTATCTCTAAATCGTACTTAGATAGTTCGCCATTGTTTAAAAAACTATAATGGTTGTCGTTAGACAATATGACGTGGTCAAGTAGTCTTAAGCCGGCGCCTTTTAGACAAAGCATAACTTGTCGAGTAAATTGTACATCTTCATACGAAGGTTTAGCTTCGCCATTTGGGTGAGTGTGACAAATAACTACACCAGAAGTTGGTAGTTTAAGTATTTTTGACAATAAGTCTTTTATATTAACCACAATTTTGTTGGCTGTGCCACCACCAAGACATTCAGTTTTTATAAGTTCGCACTTAGAGTTTAAATATGCGACATAAAATTTTTCTGTGTCGATTATTTCTATTGTATCTTTAAAATGCTTAATAACCAAACTAGGTCTGTCTAAAACAACTTTTGTATTAGACTTTGATTTTTTGTATATAAGTGGTATTTGAGAACATAAATGTAAAAACTCTGCCGCCACCTTGCCTATACCCGAAACTTTGGTTAGGTCGTGTACACTTGCTTCAAACACGCCACTTATACTGCCAAATTCTTTTAGTAATCTGTGGGCGATTGGGTTAGTGTCTTTTTGTGGGATAATGTAAGAAAGAATTAGTTCTAAAACTTGATGGTCCGGTAAGTTGTCAATACCTGCACTTGCAGCAAGATGTCTTAATCTTTCTCTATGCCCAGTATGAATATTTTCTTTAGTCATAGTGTGTATCCTATTTGTCATTTTTATTAAATATTGCCAAAGCCACCAAGCTGAATCAAAACTATTGTCAATCCAAAATTTGGTGGATATAAATCGTGGTCTAAAATAATCTCAGGGTATTCTTGAGATAATTTTTTATAATACTTTATACTAGTACTAAACTTTTCTCCAGGGATAAAGTCTAGTATTTGTTTTTTTGAACGTAATGTTCTTAGGGCTTTTACTGCTTCTTGTTTTATTAATCCACCAACCCCATGCGAGCCATAACCGTGAACGATTTTTATGGCTTTATGTCCAGTTAGTTTGCATAGTTCAATTTCTTGCAGCATTTGTGCGACGGCTACATCTGCTGGTGGGCTATCTTGTTTTATGTTGATAGTATACATAATAATATATCCTTGTTTAAGTTAGTTTGTTTTTGGTTATTATCAATATATAAGATACAATGATATAAAAAAAGTGCGTTTTAGGCTGTTTTTATATCTCTATTATCTAATAATTAACCAAAACTGTCAATAAAATCGCCATTTTATCGCTATTTTAGGGCAAAATTGCTTAATTTTGGTAGGAGAATAGTGATTATTATGGTATAATTTAAATATCCAGAAAGGATAGATAAACCATTTAAAAAGGAGTTTATAATTTATGAATAAAGGTGAATTTATCAAAAGTATCGCACAAAAAGGAGAATTTACAAATAAAGAAGCTGAAGCTGCTTACAATGCATTTGTTGGTACAGTAGCAGAAGCACTTAAAGCTGGCGACACAATCAGTCTTGCTGGTTTTGGTACTTTCAGTGTTAAAGAAAGAGCTGCAAGAACAGGTATCAACCCACTAACAAAACAACCTATCGAAATCGCTGCTTGCAAAGTTCCATCTTTAAAATTTGGTAAAAACTTTAAAGATTCTCTTTAATATTATAAAAAAGAACACCACTTTTACTAGTGGTGTTTTTTTGTTGTGATTAATATAAATACATGTTAAACTTGTAAAAAATAAGGAGATAATATGGCTAGTCACAGAAGTCAAGGTGGACCATTTCACTTTATTCAACCAGTAAAACACAAAAGCAACATTAATTGTAAACACTATTTAGATGGGAAGTGTAAAAAAGATAATAGAGTCTGTGAGATAAATGATGTGTGCTTTGGGTTTGAACCGCGTTATGCAAGGAGTAAATATAGAGGAGACAATTATTCAGGGGCTGATAATATAGAATCTAATCCACGTAAAAAAGAGAAGTGTAAATATTTTGATGGTTTCGGGTTTTGTACATATTTAGAAAAAAAATGTACTGCCGCAGACAACTGCATCTCTTTTAGATGCAAGGAAGGTAATTCAAAAGTAGAAAATCATAAAAAATCATATATTGCTCTTGAATTATGGATTTATACCTATCGCTCTAATAATAAATTTAAAGATTTTTGTGTTTTAGATAATATGTTTAACAACTATATTATTGATGGCGTTGAATGTGTAAAATCTTTTGAACATTCGAAAGTAAACAGAATAAAAAATCATAGAGAGTTAGTGTTTAAAAATGAAAGTTATCAATTTGTTTCAAAACAACTAAAAAAAGTAACATTAATACTTAAACACGTTGCAAAATCGTCTTTTAGGATACAACAAGAGACAGAGCTGGGATATGCCAGTCAAGGATCGTCCCGTTATACTCAAGGTCGAGTTAAAGAAAAGAAAATGTGCAAGTATAATAAAAACAATTATTGTATTTATCTTGAGAAAAAATGTCATGGGACTGTTCATTGCATATCTTATAGAGAGATGTAATTGTTTTTACTAAAAACATATAAAAAAGACCACTAAAATAAGTGGTCTTTTTTTGTAGATAATAGCTATTAAACTATTGGTTCACCAACTGTGATTAGACAAGATATGGTGATAATTTCAAAATTATCGTTTGCCAGATCTTTATTGGCTTCAATAGTTACTGTATAGGCATTGGTACTATCAGGGACGATTGTACTTGTAGACAAGTCAACTTCTACTTCAGTGATGTTACCATCAACAATTGTAGAGTAGGTTACCTTTATTTTTGCATTAGATAGTAGTACTCCGCCAGAATATAATAATCCAGCATCTGTATTGCCACCATCAACTGAGAAATATAAGTTTTTAACATCTAAAGTAATAAGGTTGATTATTTCTTCTGAAGTATAATCAACTAAGATGTTTGTGTCTCCCTTATAGTATAGTTGAGGTGTTGCAGGTCTTATGGTAAATGGGAACATACCAGAAGCCATATAACCAGAACTATTAACAACAATACTTATCTTGTATACGCCAGCATTGGCATCAGCAGTAGGTACTATGTTGCCATCTTGGTCGTATAAAGTAACTATTGGGCTTGCGTTGGTAGAATCAATTTCGTTACCTAAACTATCTTTTAAGATATATTCAGGGACAATCTCTTGGCCATACTCTATAGCAGAACTTCTCAAGAAGATATATGCTTGTTTTTTAGTTATTAACAATACTCTTCTTGCATATCCAACATGGTTCTTATTATTAATGTCAACGATAAGTTCGTAAATGCCGCCATCTTTAATTTCTGTAGCATCAGCCCCGTTAAGAGTTGTCTTAATGGTTAATGCAGGTGCATTTGCGTCAGTGTTGCTTGCTGTAGCTGTAGCGGTATAAGTTGTACCGTTAAATTCAACAATTTTGTCGCTTGCCGCAAGGTCTGATATATCAATTGTGATATTAAGGACTTTTCTGTGTATTACAAAAGTTATTTCGTCGATTTGGCTTGTTGTTAAAGTGTCATCTTTGAAATAAATCTTAGCTGTATATACACCAGCATCTGTTGGTTTAGTTGTGCTTTCGTTATGGTTAACTGTTAGTTTGCCGTTAGCATCAAACTTCTTGCCTTTATATTTGATTTCGTATTTGCTTGAATCGATACCTTTTGGATTGTCTACAGTTATTTCTTTTGCATTTGTGTCATAAGTTGTATCAGTAATAGGTACCAAAGACAATCTAGTGTCTTGTTTGGTTATTTCATAAACAACAGTAAGTTCACAAGCAAGATAGTTTTCGGTTGCTGCAGATTTTAATACTGCGGTATAGACGCCTGCCTTTTTGTAATCGGTAGGACTTGCACCGTCTATTGTATATGTAGCAGTTACGTTTTGTCCAGAGACTAAAGTTGCTAAATCAGTAAGTTTTTTATCTGTACTATCAGTTACAAGTGAAGGCAAATTATAAGTAATTCTATTTTCGGCCTTGTATATGGTGTAGGTAGCTGTTACTTCATAAGAACGGTAGTTAGAGTTAACTGCGGTTATCTTGAATGTAACATTGTAAGTGCCAGCATTGACAAGCGGAGTTTCTATACCAGATTTTTTATAGGTAGTCTCTACAGTGCAGTTTTCAGCATGTATTGAATAACCAGGTTTTTCGTGTGAGTCATATACAACATCTTCATTATCATCAATGTAGTAACTAAATACCGGCATTGCTTGATTGATTGTAAATGCAATAGTAACTTCACACGCTGCATAGTTGCCAATGGCTGGACAGCTTAGTACTGCTGTATAATTGCCAGCGTTAATTGGATTTTCTTCACTGCCATCTTTGTAGTACTTAACAGTTACTGTTGCACCGCTAGAAGAAACAGGATTAGTTATTTCTTTTAAGTCTTCATCAAAAGTCAACTCTTGTGGCAATTCATAAGTTATAGTTGGGGTTGCAGGGTTGATAGTCATTGTAACTTGTTTTGTTAGATAATGAACATCTCCTTCAACTGCCAATGTTGCTGTATAATCGCCAACATTAGTTGGATTTTCTTCGCTATAAGTTATAACTACCCTCTTTTGAACACCATTGATAAATAGGGTAGCTGTTATTGCTTTTGCTGTTCCGTCATAAGTATGAACAGTATCTTTTACCACATAGTCAGGAGTAAATGCCTTAACTTTTACTTTAAAGTAGTTTAATCCGCCTGGATAGGTAATTTCATAGTTTGTTTCACCAATAACTGCTTGAACATAATAATCTCCAGGCTCTCTAGGAGTTCCTGTTGAGTAGTTGCTGTTTGATGTGCTAAATCTATAAGATATAATGTTGAAGTTTTTGTAGGTAGTAGGTAGAGCAATGTCGCTACCAGTATAATTGCATTCTACATCTCCAATATTAAACTCAAAACTACGTTTTTTGATTATCAACTCTACTACTCGTGAACCAGTATAGTTTTCTTCATCGACAATAATCATAACTTTATAAGTGCCTGCATTAGGTATTTTATCGCTAAATGTTATACCATTGTCTAAACTATATTGATATTTAACTTTATATGAGTTTTGGGTAGGGTTTAGAGCTGTGCCATATTCTATTTCAGGTAGACTAGCTGGTAGGGTTACTTCTTGTTTTGCTACTACAAAGGCTTGTTCTTTAATAACAAAGTTTTTGTAAAGTAAACTTACAGTATAATTACCAGCATTTAATACTTGGTTAACATATTTGCCATCTTTGTTGTATGCAAATGTCAAATTGCTTGTAATAGCAGTTGTTTGTTGTGCTGGAGTTACAAATTCATATCTAATGGTATTAATCGCTTCTCCAGTATAGATAGCATTGCTTGGATATATAATATCAATTTCTGGCAATACTTCTAACAGTTGTTCTGCCTTATCTGCACCAGCCTCCATAATAATCTTGTATTGACCAACGTCTTTTATGCTAGACACTGATACATAACTAGAACCGTTAAAGATTTCGTAAGAAGTCTTTGTTGCGGCTACTTCAACACCATTAATAAACAATCTTGCACCAAATTCTTCAAGATAGAATTCGTCACCATCATACATAAAGTATTGGTTTTTGATATAAATGTAATTTGTATTGCTAGTTAATGCGTTGATAGTTAGGGTTGCTGTTACGCTGCCTTGATAGTTAGGGTCAACAATATCTGCTTTGATAGAATATGTTCCAGCTGCAGTTGGCATTATTGCAGAATATTCAGCATCGCTAGGAGCTTTAAATGAGTAACTTACTTTCAATCCAGAGATTGTTGGAGCAAGCTCTATAAAGTTGCCAACAGTTGTTGTAATATTGTTTAGAGCGATAGTTTCGGTCTTTTTCAATATTTTGAAAGTAAATGTTGTAGATTTGTAATTGTGAGAATGTACAGATGCTGTATATTCACCAGCTAAAGTAGGTATGTGTGTATCAATAAAGTTGTTTTCTGTACACAATGTTCCATCTGACATATATGTTTTGCCAGTGTAAACAATGTCAAACATAGAAATATCAGAACTTCCATTAATTTTATTAATTAATGAGCCTGTATCAGTATCGTAAGTATACTCACCATCTTCGTTTGTCAATTCAACTACTACGTCAGCAGGATTGATAATAAATGTACCTATTGCTGAAACTGCTGTATAGTTGTTGTCTGTACAATAAGCATATACAGAATATTGCCCTGCATTAATAGGTGCTAGGGTGTCACTAGCAAATACAAATTGGTATTTGTTAAAATCTTCAACCGCTACGTTGTTTACTTTAAATACAACTGTAGGAGTTTGACTTTCTCCTGTATATGTAGTTGACATATTTTCTAAAGTCAAAGAGGCTGTAGCTTTTTGAATAGTAAACTTGATGCTTGATGTGGTTGGTAGATAGATTTGGTTTCCAGCAAAGTCTACAGTTAGCGTGTATTGACCAGCGTTGGTAGGAGCGTTAGTAGAATTGTAAGCTGTACCATCGTACTGGCTACCAGTATATGTTGTAGTATAGTTAGCAAAGTCTGCATTGTCTATACCTGGAGAATATGAATCTCCGTCATATATATGGCTAGTACCGATCAATGCAAGTGTAGAAGAGATACGGTTTATTTTGATAGTAAATACTAGCGTTCCTTCATAGTTAGGATCAGTTGCTTTGTGTGTGGCTGTATATACACCAGGTAATGTAGGCCTGTTTGTTCCAAAACTTTGGCTTGTAGTATTTAGAGTTCCGTCTTCTTTGTAGCTAAAGCCTGTATAAGTTACTGCAACATCACAATTTTTAGTAAATGGTATAGACAAGTTTTCGACATAATCAACTTCTATTGTGTCTTTATTGTCGTGACCAGTATACTCAACAACAAGTTGTGCAGGTGTAATTTCTATAACAACAAATTGTACAACTTTATTGTAGTTAGTATTTGCAGGGAAGCTTATTTCTACTTGATACAAGCCTACATTTGTTGGAGCTGTGGTAGAGCCGTTGTATTTGATAGTAGGTGTTCTGCCATCTGAAACATAAGCAGAGACTTCTTTAGCATTACCATCGTATACAAGGTCGCTAGCAGTAGGTAGTGTAACGGTAGGCGTTGCGTCCGCACGTGCTATTGAATAATTGTAAATTAATTCATTTGCAAAATAGTTAGGTTGTTCTAAAATGCGTATCTTTATCGCAAAGTCACCAGCGGTACTAGGTGCAACATTTCCAAAAGTACCAGTTTTTGATAATTTATAAGTAGGGTTTTCTATCGAGATAATATCGGTAATATTTCTACCTGCTTCATCATAAACTTCATAGGTTGGAGCAAACTGACCTGATCCAAATACTGGGTTTGCTATTTCAATAATATTAATACGAGTAGATAGTTTTCTAATTGTCAAAATAGCAGTTGCAGTGCCTTCGTAGTTGTCTTCGTTTACTGTTGCTATTACTTTATAAATACCAGCATTGGTAGGTTTTGTTGTGCTAGAGATTCCGTTCTCATCAATGTACTCATAAATGATGTCTAGTGGAGTACCGTCTTTCTCTGCGCTTGCGGTCAAACCGTGTGGGTTTGAGTCATAAGCAACTTCCATAGAATTCATAGTTACAGGGACAAGCTCTGCACTTATAGTAAATGGAATTGATTGTTGATATTCTACACCGCCAATAGTGTAAGTGTAGACAGCTTCATATTCGCCAGCACCAATAGGATTTGCAATAGGACTTCCATTTTTCTTATAAACAACACTTAATCCAGATTGATCACCGATATCTTCTAATACAGGTATATAATAAGAAGAAGGTGCGCCATATATGATATTTCCTTCGTCATCTACCGAACCTGTGTTAGGGAAAACACGCTTGAAGTTGAATGAGTACAATTTTAATTTAGCGTTAGGTTCGTGTTTTGTGCCGTCGTAAGCAAATGTTGTATCTGTAACTTCTAGTGTTATTTCAAACTTAACAGACATTGTAAGAGTGGTTCTTATTCTGTCTTCGCCTACGAGTATGTATACTGGAGCTTCCCAACCTTGAGCCCCCTCTTTAGTAGAATCTGCATCGTATATGTGAGAGTCGTTTAATTTATCGGCTACGTTTATAGAATATGTCTTACTTATTATATTGCCTTCTCCATCTTTATCTTCGACATAAGTTATTTCGTTTAGATTTTCTGGTGTTAACATAGCAACAATAACATTTTCGGTTAATATGTAATTTGACATATCAAGAGCACTTTCTATAGCAGAACTCCATTCTAGAGATAGTCCTAATTCGTGGATCAAAACTTCGTTGCCAGAACCTAAAACTTTTTCTAGTACGTCGTTATTGTCGATAGAACCGTAAATATCAAATACACCAAGGTCTGTCTCGCTAGAAATATACAATGCATATAGAGATGTTTTTCTTGGGGTTCCGTCGTCTGCATTTTCAAAGGCAAGGTTGTCAATTGAAAGTCCTTCTAATGACAACAATTCAATTGTAACAGCAAAGATAGCATTTTTGCCTCCTGCACTATTTATCAAAGTATTAATATGATCTGAATGATCTATAATTGGGAGAGAATTGCTACCATAGATAACATCATCTAAAGAGGTAACGCTCATTTGTTTAAACGTAACCAGAGGAGTAGAATTTTTATCAGCAGAAGCTAATCTAATTTCTATTTGCACTTCAAAAGTATTGATAGCAGCATCTCCATCTGATAGTTTTGCTAGAGGTAATTTTCCACCGCTTTCTATAAGTTGAGTCGCTAATGAAGCGTTAATTGCTTTTGGTTCAATATTATGAGTGAATTCTATTGTTGTAGCATTAAAGTAAATGCTTTCTGGTATGGTATATCTAAAGATATATGTGCCATATCTAGCACCTTTTTTCAATCTGTTTTTAGATAGTACATAATCGGCGTTGTTAGTTACATCTGTTTCTGTTGAGCCGCTTAGATAAATACCTTGTAAAGACATAAACTCTAAGAAACTAGTCTTGTCTTCGTCGGTATAAGCTTTGTTAAAGATTTTGTAAGCGTTTTCTGAGCCAGCATCTGTAGTTGTGTTTAGAGAAACATAATTAGAGAAGGCTAACTCGTCTGCATCGCCTGTCGAGAAAGCTTCTGCTTTTACCACTTTGCTATTGTAAGGTACTGTTTGACTAGATATGTTAAATACATTGCTAGGCAATTGTCCTTTAGCAACTTTTATACCCATCTCAAAGTGAACATCACTTAGAAGTGAGCTTAGGTCATAGTTGCCAGTGTTTTCTGTTATAGAAGTTATAGTAACTGCCTGAGTATGGTGAGTTGTGCCAGAAACTTTAAAACTAGCAACCAAATCTGCAGAAGTTATTTCAAAGGTGTTATAGTTAATATAAACTTCAATTTCAATACTGCCATCAACAATAATTAGTTTTGTTGTGCTTGGACCAGTTAAACTTATGTCATCAAAAGCCCATGCATTATCAAATGTAACATATGCAGTAAGTGGCAAGGTATAGATAAACTTATTGTTAGCTGTATCGTGAACCATATTGGTTTGATCAGCTGGCATTGTAAGTTCGGCAAAGGTAATAGGTTTTTTGTCTACAGTAAATGTTATAGTACTTATTGTAGGAGCAAAGTTGCGGTCGCTACTGATAAAAATTACGTATGCAACATAAGTACCTGCATTTTGTGCATTAAATTCTGCTATTGTAGAAAGTTTTATGCTTGGATCATAATCTTGAGCATCTGCAAGAGTGTCTCTTACAAGTTGAGTTACATTTGTTGGATTTGCATCTCCATCAAACGTTACAGAAACGCCAGCGTCTAGCATTTCTTGGTTTAGTACCCAAGCACCATTTGTTTGAGTGCCTTGGTTGTATTGACCTCTACTTACACCATTATAATAAGCGTCTATAATAAAGTTATTTACATTGTAGTCTTGATATGTGTAGTTGTTTACACTTGGTGATAGTTGTAGGGTAGGGGCATATATCTCGTATACAAGTTGTAATGGCAAGATCTCGGCTGTTGCCGGGTCTTCATCAATACCTCTGTCGTTAGAAATATATGTTTCATTTTTTAGTACAATCTCTACGTCATATTTACCTTGAGTTACAGGTGGTTGAGTAGTAAATGTTGAGAAGTGTGCGCCTTGTACTTTGTATCTAACAATATAATCGCTATAAGTTAATACTTCTCTGTCGCCAGACAATCTGCCGGTTACTTTAATGTTGCTTACATCAAAAGGATTTGGTCCAGCTGTATAACCAACAGTCATAGAATATGTTTCGGTCGCTTCATCATAAATCACGTTGCCTTTAGTCAAATCAAAGCTGATTGTTACTGGGTTGTGATAAATAGTCAACTCATAATAATCGCTTATACAGAAGTTTGGTCTGTTGCGGTTTGGTGTAGGGTCGTCTGTGATAGGTTCTAATGTGTAATAATATTTGCCAGCACCTACTTCGTTTAATCTAGAATAGATGTTTGCGGCTTTTAGATTGTCAAAAATTTGAACATAGTTTTCGTCATACAAATCAAAGTAAATGTATGGGTTTGAGTTAGAGCTTGAAGCAAATAATTCTTTCAAGTGATCAGGGAAGTTACTCTTGTTCTTATATGTAAACTTAGTGATAAGTTTTGCATATAATAGCTCCCTATCAGGTGCCTTATTGTCAGATTGATAAGTTATCAACGTATCACATTGATCTATTTGTCTTGGACTAATAATCAGCGTCTTGGTTGCCTCAAAATCACTTAATGTACCTTCGTTACTGAAGTTGCTCTTAGAAGAAACAATCTTAAATGTTACTGTATAGGTGTCAGCGTTCTTAGGTAGGCTAGTGTAAACAGTGCCGTTACTTGCTGTATAATAACGCAAACATACAATACCATCTTCTGCTTCATAAGGGCTATTGTCTTCTGTGTCAAAAGTAAGTACTAGACTTACACCAACTTTGTTTTTTGCACCTATAGTTATTTCGTCAGTTTCGATACCATAAGTGTAGTTGATTTGTCTGTCTTCATCTCTATTAAAGTTGAAGGTTGTCTTTGATATAGTAAATAGTCCTGTATATGTATCAACAGGTGGTTCTTTATAGTTGGCACCAGCTTTTACTACTGCAACAACTTTGTATTGAACGATAATGTTGTTTTCAATAGCAATTGGTGCATCTTCAAGTAGTATGTCTTTTGTGCCTTCTACTTTGTAATAAGTATAAGTAATACCAAAATATGTGTCAGCATCATCTCTTTCTGCATAGGTCCAAGTACTTGCGGCTGTGTTGCGAATTGTAGGTGAATAAATATTGCCGTTGTTGTCAGTAAGTGGGTTAAATATTCTTTGACCAGTATAGTCGATGCTAGTAGATGTTTCTGAGTAGTATCTAAATCTTGGCATTTCTGCTTTTACTACAGATAGAGTAGCAGTTTTTTCTGTTGGGCTTGTGTTAGAACCAGAAATGATAAGTGTTATGGCAAATGTCTTGCCTGCGTGGTTGATAACGCTAACAAAATCTGTCTCTGTGTCGTTAATAATCAAGCCACTGTTTGTTTTTAAAGTCAATGTATAATCGCCAGATAGTAACTCGTTGTTAGGGTCTCTAACCATAGCGTTATAGATTGCTTCATACATACGTGCGTTGCCACCTTCTTGTTCATAAGTAGCATCATAGTTTATTTCGGCATTTTCAAGTCTTATATTACCAGAATAAATCTTAGGTATAATGCTAAATGTGCAAGAGTTGGCGGTGTCGCCAGATATTGTGTAGTTTTTGCCTTCGTCGATGGTTGTGTCAATAGTAAATGTAATCTTGTAATTGTTTTGGGCAGTACAAGGTAATTCGCCATCTGGCAAAAGTGATTCATTTAGAGTAAATTGATATTTTAACCATGGATAATCTAGGCTAAGTTGGGCTAGGGCAGTTTCTAGGTCGTCTTGACCATTGGTATAAGCAAATAGTGTCAAACCGTTTGCTGTAAAGTAGAAGTCTACAGATTGAGCTACGCCTTCTTTAAAGTTAACTTCTGTATTGTTGCCAAATACAATGCCAAGGCTAGTTGCAACAATGCTAAAGCCACGCTCTTGATTGATATAGTGGTTTTCGGTGTCAACTTCGACTATAGCTATATAATCACCTACGTTAACAGGGTTTGGACATTCTATAGTGTCTGTGCCGCCATTAATATATTGTTTGTAGCCAAGTATTTTTACACTTGCTTCTAATACGTCTGTTGTTAGAGTCAATTCTAAAGGCAAGTCTTTATTATAAACAACACCTGTTTGTTCTTCTACAAAGTATACGGTTGCTGCTGCCTTTTTAACTAAGTACAAGCAAGAATAATCTTGTTTGCTAAATGTATAGTTAGGGTTTGTGGTAGATAGTCTAGCTGTTACATAGAATATACCTGCTCTAATTGGAGCAGTTGAAGATCTTTCGATAAATTTATTATCTAGCAAATAAACAACTTCGTTGCCTTCACCGTCTTCTGTTATGTAGTATATAGATATTTTGCCACTGGCGTCTATAGTTGCTCTATATGTAGCATTGTTGGCTACTGAAACATATCCAGTTGTTTCTGCATCAATAACATAAGGTAGTTGACCTCTATGGTCTGGGTCGTTACTAAAGTAAATGCCTTGATAAACGTATGCTACTGTTGGGCTAACAAACTTAAGTTCTTCTGGTATTTGAAGAGTATTGCCAGCAGTTTCATAATCGCTCTTATAAACATTGTGAACTGTATCTGCATCAAATTCTACAGTAAAGGTACCATCGCCATTATCAACTGCGTCGTGGTCAAATGATTCACCATACTCCCACCTGATAGATTCTGTGTCTTTTTCTTGTTTGATAATATATAGCTCTAAGCCTTCGTGAGTATAAATATTAAAGTTTTTAAACTCTGGGTTTGTTGCTAGCTCTGGGCTAAATACCGCTCTAATTATATATGCATTTTCACTTACGTTGTTTTTGCTATAGTCAGATACTATATAATCAGATGGTTCAGATATAAATGTTTCGGTTATATTTGTTGCTGCGTTGTAGAATACATACTCTGCATCGTGTATGTCAGGGTGCTCTGTGCCATAAGGCATTTGGTCTACGACTGGGGCAACTTGCAAAGCAAGGTTTGCTTTGTTGATTGTAAGCATACCGAACTCTGCTATGCTAAAACCAAAGTTTTGAGAAATATCTTCGCCACCAGCAGTTTTTACTTTGATAGCGTTTTCGCTTGCTGGGTTAGTTACAACAGATATTGTGTAGTTGCCAGCATCTGATGGATTAGCTACAGTTAAACCAACAAAACTTGTTGAAGTATAATCCAAAACATAATTGTTGGTGTTGTCAACGATCTCTACCTTAAACAAATCATTAAAGTCATATATGTCACCATAAGTTATAACAGAAGTGTTGCTTGAAGGTGTCTGTTTGCTGACAAGTTTGATGTTTAATAATGAAGCACCTACATAGAACAAGTCGGTTGCTTGTTCGTTGATGTTGATTATGTAACAGTCGTTAACAAGCTTGTTGTTGCTGTTAACAAGTTCTAAAGAATAATTGTATACGCCTTCTACACTTTTTAGTATGTAGATGTTAGAGTTTGCTGTGTTGTCGCTGATATAATCTAGTCTGCTTACTCTGTCACCACTAGCTAGTGATGGGCTAAATGCATACATAACTTCTGGTTGAGCTGAACCAAAAGCATAAGTTTGTGGGATAAATGACAAAGTAACTTGTCTCTTTGTTACAGTTAGTTTGCCACTGTTAAATATTATAGTAAAGTTGCTACCTGCAGTTAGGTTGCCTTGACCAATTTCATAATAGTCGTTTGTTGTGTCACCGTCTTCTAGGTTGTTTGCATACAAGGTTTGATTTTTTGTAAGAGCAAGTTTGCCATTAAAGCTAGGTTTTTCTAAAACATAATCAATTGTGCCATCGTCACCTTTGTAGGCTTCGTCTGTATATAGAAAACCATTTACGCCATCACCATAAGTGATAGTTTTGTTGGCTGCATATACATACCAAGGTCTAGGTATGATTTCATAAACACCAGGAGTAAAGTGTAGTTCATAGTTTTTGTTTACTTCTAGGTTTTTGATGGTTATAGCATAAGAGCCTACACTAGTACCCGCCGCCTTAGTAAGTGTACCTTTAAATACATCTGTTAGTCTTACAGCGTTTGGTAGGTTAGCTTCTGTAGTGTCATAGTCAAGTAGTCTTTCTGGTTCGCCATAGTATACTGCGTTGCCATCTTCTTGAGTATAACTTATAGGTTTGATAGTGATAGGTCTTTTTACAATTGTCAATGTACCACTAACAAAGTTTGGTTTGTAATAATCTTTGCC
Source organism: Clostridia bacterium (assembly GCA_045605365.1). Taxonomy (GTDB): domain Bacteria; phylum Bacillota; class Clostridia; order Christensenellales; family UBA1242; genus CAKVLS01. The sequence goes on along the minus strand of JAZUPV010000081.1, from coordinate 968 downwards.
ATCTTGCAAAGTCTTTTTGTCTACGTTTATTTCGTAAGTACCAACATCTTCACTGCTACCAGACTTGTCTCTTGCAAAAGTAACAGTCGAAGCAACCGCTACAGTGTCGCCACTGATTAAGCCGTCTACTTTAAATGTAAATGCTGGGTCGTCGTCTTTATAATATTTTTGAGCATTGTCTGCTGTGATAGTTAAGTCTAACTTTGTGATATATTTGTAAGTATCTTCAAATGTAAAATCATATTTTTTAGGGTCTGAGATGCCGTCTGACTGTATTGGGTTAGGGGTCATCTTCATTTTTTGATAAATGTTGACCTTTTCTGTTTCAGTAAGACTCGCAACTTGTTGCAAAGACACCCCAAGCAAAATTCTTTCGTTACCCTTTTCTTGCAAAATGATATATCCGCTAGCATCAACTGTAGCATAACCGCCTACGCCGTTGATAGAGATTGTATAGATTAATTTGTCTGCTGGGATATATTCGTTTGATTGACTAGGAGAATAAGGTATGAAGAAACTCTCTACCCCGATAGTTACTTTGTTTGCATTGATGGCAAACACACTATCAGAAGTAAATGTTAGTATGTAGTTTTCGTTGATAGTTTGGTCAAGTAGGTATTGATAAAAACCAACTGTCTCGCCAGGCTCTCTTGACAAGCACGCTGACAAGTCGTCACCATAAGCAGTGTTAGATATAACTTTTACAAGCTCTGGGTCGTCCTTACCTGCAAACTTGCCTTGGTTAGAAGCAACATTAACATAAGCTGTTCTTTTTGTTATGGTATAGGTTGCGCTTGACTTTTCACGAATGTTCAAGTTTTTAGATATTAAGTCTGCACTTGATATTGTATAATTACCAGCACCAAGTTTTTCTAGGTTGCCTTCAGTTACAATTTTTAGTGATCCTGATACGTTAGATACGTCAATGTTGTTAAGGGCATTGCCCGCAATGTCTTGTATCTCAAAGG
>JAZUPV010000080.1:0-5520 GCA_045605365.1 Clostridia bacterium | reverse complement strand
ATAGAAAATAGACCTAATTTTAAAAAGAGAGCAATGATCACTTCTGGTATGCCTAACGGCAACAAAGCCCTACATATCGGTCATGCTATGATGTGGACTCATGCTGACGTCTTTGCGAGATTTTTGCGTGATAGACTAGGGGACGAAAATGTTTTGCATGTATCTGGTACAGATAGTTTTGGTTCTCCAGTAGAAGAAGGCTACCGCAAAGCTATTGAAAGTGGCGAGTTTAAAGGCAGTATCAAAGAGTATGCTCTTAGCAAACGTGCTCACCAAAAACAAACTTTTGACAATTTAGAAATGGGCGTCAACCTATATTCTGGTAGCTGTATGGACGAAGCAATCGGTATACACGCTCAAACTGGTGAATGGTTGTTTAACAAGCTACTTGAAAATGGCTGTTTGCAAAAATTATCTACCTATCAATTTTATGATACAAAACTAGGCGTTTTTCTTAACGGTCGTCAAGTTATAGGTAAATGTCCTATCGATGGTTGTCAAGGCGAAAAGGGCTATGCTGACGAATGTGACCTAGGTCACCAATATATGCCACAAGAACTTATTGATCCTGTTAGCGTATTAAGTGGTGAAAAGCCAGAATTAAGAAAAATCGACAACTGGTATTTTGACCTTCACAATCATACAGAACTATTAAAAGATTGGACAGCATACCTTGCAAAAAACACTCCAACTTATAGTTATGTTATAAAAGAAATCAACGAGTTTTTGAAAAAACCTGAGATTTATATCAAAAAAGAATATGAAGAAGATTTTGACAAGATAAAAGCTCAATTGCCATCATTTGAAAACAAACAAGACGGCAACAAATCAAGCTTTACAATTGTTTTTGACAAATTAGAAGATAGAGAAAAGGCCTGTGAAGTTTTATCTCAAAATTCTATAAGATACCGTACAGGCAAAACGCTTGTACCATTTAGATTGACTGGTAATGTAGAGTGGGGCTTGCCAGCACCAAAAATAGCTGGTGACAATCTTACTTTCTGGGTATGGCCAGAGAGTTTGTGGGCACCAATATCTTTTACTAAACAATGGCTAGTTCAAAACGGCAAAGATATCAATGATTGGAGAAAGTTCTGGTGTGACAAAGATTCACAAGTTTATCAATTTATCGGTGAAGATAACTTGTATTTTTACGGACCAGCACAAACAGCTATGTGGTTCTGTTCTCAAGGCAAAAAACCAACTATTGATGTACCAGACGGCAATCTAACTATGCCACAGATTATATCTGACAAGCATTTGTTATTCTTAGGTAGAAAAGCGGGTAGTAGTAGCAAAATAAAAGCTCCACTTGCTCACGAATTGTTAGACTACTATACGGCTGAACAATTAAGAATGCATTTTATCGCTATGAACGTTGGTAACAACCACGGCAATTTTATGCCAAAAGTATTCAACCCAGACGCTAACCCTAACGAAGTTGACCCAGTAGTTAGAGAAGGTAATTTGCTTACAAATGTATTTAACAGAGTACTTAGAACTTTATGCTATACATGGCAAAAAGATTTTGATGGCGTTATCCCTTATGGAGAGCCAGATGTTGACGTAATAAAACAAGGCAATATGTCATTGTTAAAATACGAAAAACTTATGAAAGAAAACAAATTTCATATGATTGGTTACGAACTTGATAGTTATATCCGCAATATCAATAAATATTGGGTAAAAAATGCAGCAAGTTTTGAAACTGACAAAGAACTAGAAAAACAAACAATTATCAACACTCTACATATGGTAAGAGTTGCGGTATTAATGCTACACCCAGTAGCTCCAAAAAGCACAGAGAACTTGGTTGATTTCTTAAAATTAGATAGAGCAATCTTCAGCTGGGCTAACGAAGATAAACTAGTCTATGACTTTATGGCAAACCCTAAAGACCATAGTCCAAACTTCTTAGAACCAAAACAAGATTTCTTCAAAAAACACCCAAGTCAATTAGAAGAAAACTAAATATTTTATAAACATAATTTATTATATAATTCATAGGAGATATATTTATCATGGCAAAAGGTAAAATTATTGTTATAGAAGGTACAGACTGTTCTGGCAAAGAAACACAATCAAAAATGCTTATGCAGGCACTTAATAACAATGGTTTTAAAACTGTGAGAATGCAATTCCCTATGTATGACACCCCAACAGGGCAAATAGTAGGCGGACCATACCTTGGCAAAGATTATATCTGCGATGGTTATTTCCCTGAAGGTGCTGCCAATGTAGACCCAAAAGTAGCATCTTTGTACTATGCTGCTGACCGTAAATATAATATGCCAAAAATTATGGAGCAGATAGATAATGGTGTCAATGTTATCTTAGATAGATATGTCTATAGTAATATGGGGCATCAAGCAGGCAAGATAAAAGACGAAATAGAACAAAACGAAATGATAGCTTGGCTTGAAAAGTTGGAGTTTGACTTTTTAGATTTGCCAAGACCAGATATGACAATATTCTTGTTTATGCCTTATGAAGCAGCTCTTGAATTAAGACTTGGTAGAGAAGAAAAGGCTGACCAACACGAAGCAAACCCAGAGCATTTGATATGTGCTCAAAATACCTATCTAAAACTTGCTAAGAGATATTTATACGAAACTATCGAATGTGTCGAAAACGGTAGGATAAAATCTCCAGGAGAGATAGCTGATGAAGTATACAAAAGAGTTAGCAATACATTCTATTTTGATATGACAAATGAGGAGAGCGAAGATGAAGAATAATAAAGTAGCACTTATAACTGGTTCTAGCCGTGGTATTGGCAAGGCAACGGCTATAGAACTTGCTAGCCGTGGATATGATATTGTTGTTAATTATCATTATTCTAAAAATAAGGCTGAAGACCTTGCAGAATACTTAAGACAGCAATTTGGGGTAAAAGTTGAATGTTTTTGTGCCGATGTTTCTAACGAAAGTGATGTTAAAAATATGATAGAACAAGCTATAAAAGACTTTGGTCATATCGACGTCTTAGTTAATAATGCAGGCATTGCGATTGACAAAGAATATGCCGACAAAACTGTAGAAGACTTTAACAAAACTTTTGCAACTAACTTGATAGGTCCTTATCTTGTAGCTAAATATGTTGCACCAAGTATGATAAATAACAAATATGGCAAAATAGTCAATGTGTCTTCTAACAATGGTATCAACTGCAATTATCCTACAAGCGCAGATTATGACTGTTCTAAGGCGGCACTTAACAATTTAACCCGCAATATGGCTATAGAGTATGCACCTTATGTTAATGTAAACGCCATAGCTCCTGGTTGGGTAAAAACTGATATGAACAAAGATTTTGATGCTGATATGGAGATTATGGAGAGTAAACGTATCTTAAAAGGGCACTTTGCAGAACCTGAACAGATTGCAAAGGCTATTGCCTTTTTGGTTAGTGATGATGCTGAATATGTCAACGGTACAGTTGTTGTCGTAGATGGCGGTATGATGTTATAATAATTAACAATTAATGATAAAAAACACCTTGTTAAAAAAGGTGTTTTTTTTGTTATGTATATTAAGATATATGTCAACAATTATCTATGATAAAAAAAGAAGTAGAAATAGATGCACACTTTGACGAAAATGGACTTTGTACACCAAAATGTTTATATTTTGACCAAAAACCATACATTATTGATAAAGTAACTCAAATAAAAAAGATAGCAAGTAGTGTGTATTATACAGATGTTAGGTATACGATTGTTATCAATAATAAAACAAGATATCTGTACAGGTACAAAGATATGTGGTATGTAGAAATTGAAAATTAGATTATCTGCAATTAAACTTATGTTTCATTTTTTCTAATATTTTATTTTCTAATCGGCTGACTTGTACTTGAGAAACGTTAAGCAGCTGGGCTATTTCGCTCTGTGTTTTGTCTCTAAAATACCTAAGTATTATAATTTTTCTGTCTTTTTCGTTAAGGTTGGACAAAATATCTTTTAGTATTAGGTTGTTTAACAGTTGTTCTTGGTTGTCTTCGCAAGTTATTTTATCTATTAAACTTTGAGAGTTAGAGCTGTCTTTGTCAAATTGTTCATATATAGATAATGGCATACGAGAAGCTTCTAGAGTAAAAACAACTTCTTGGGGTTCTATGTCAAAATGTTCTGCAAGCTGTTCTATAGTAGGTGGTGGATTACCTAGAGTTTTTTGCTGGTCGATATACTTTTGTATTTGATAATAGGTGCTTTTTATGGCACGGGAGACTTTTATTGAGCCATCGTCTCTTAAAAATCGTTTTATTTCTCCAGCGATCATAGGTACTGCATAGGTAGAAAATTTTACCCCAAAACTCTCGTCGAAGTTGCTAATTGCCTTTATAAAGCCCATACAACCTAACTGATATAGGTCGTCATATTCTACGCCTTTGCCTATATATCGTTTAACAATACTTTTTACTAAGGGAGAATTTTGCTCTATAAGTATACTTTTTGCCTGTTCGTCACCGTTTTTTGCAAGTTTTATATAATTTAGAGTCTGTTCGTGGTCTAGCATAATTCACCTCTAAACAGTTATTTTTTGATATTCTTCTATACCAATCTTTTTGTTCATTTCTACACATGTGCCACGATTATTATTGGTTACTATTAGGTTATCCATAAAACTCTCCATAACAGTAAAGCCCATACCGCTACGTTCTTGGTCTGGTTTTGTAGTAAAAAATGGTTCTTTTGCTTTTTCTATGTCTTTAATACCAATACCGTTGTCTAATATTTTTATATTTATTGAGTTTTCGTAGAGAGTTGCTTGTATAGTGATTTCTCCTTGTTTGTTGGGGTATGCGTGTACGACGCAGTTTGTAACCGCCTCAGAAACAGCAGTTTTTATATCGTTGATTTCGTCTATGGTAGGGTTAATTTGTGTGCAAAAAGCCGCTACACACGCTCTAGCAAAGCTCTCGTTGGTAGAATGTGATAAAAATTTTATCTCCATATAATTAATAGGTTTCATAGTTTGGTCTCCTTAACTAATTTTTGGCATTATTTCGTATAAGCCGGTTAATTTAAATATTTTTTCTGCGTGATAAGATGGGTTAGTGATAAATATTGCTATGTTGCGTTGTTTTAGTCTTTTGTATCTGCCAATTAATACTCCAATGCCTGTACTATCCATAAATGTCATTTCTGATAGGTCAATAATTACTTGGGTATAATCTTCTCTATCAAAAAGTGTGTCTAAAGATAGAGTAGTGAACTTGGCGGTGTGTTCGTCTAGCTCTCCACTTAGCATTACGTACAAAATTTTGTTATAAATGCGGTGTTTTATTTGCATAATTGTTCTCCTTTTGATATGATTATAGTATCAAAACATAAATAAAAGATTTTAAACACAATTGTCTTTTTAATAGTTGTTTTGTAGAAAAAACGCCCTAAAAAATTTTTTAAAAAATATTAAAAATATTTTGAAAAAAATAAAAAAAAGTGTTGACTTTATTTTTTGCTTATAGTATTATGTAATAGTCAATCGGTTTATCGGGGTGTAGCGCAGTTGGTAGCG
>JAZUPV010000079.1:0-32463 GCA_045605365.1 Clostridia bacterium | reverse complement strand
TCTAAATAATAGTTCTGCAAAATTCATTACCCAAGCGATACCACAGAATAGATAATAGAATATACAATAAATATATGTAACAACGCTACCAAGAATACCTGCTAGCATATTACCAAAACCACCAAGGATTTTGAATATATTCTTAATACCATCAATAATACCTGCTGATAATGAAGTACTAATAGTTGCTAACATAAAACCCTCCTTTTTATAAATTTTTAATACTGATTTATTATAACAAATAAAAATTGTTTTGTATATAATATTTTACAAATTTATTAAGTTTTTTTTAATTTTTTATCAATTTTTATAAAACTTTACCATAAATATCTGAGATTGAAACACCCAAACCATAATTATTAGCAAAATTTGAACCGTCAACAGATACTAAGAAGCTAATTTCTAAGAAATCAGTTGATGTATCGTTATAGACATAATTTACACCCTTACCATTAGCAAAAGGACTAACTGTAAAATGACCTATGTCATGTGCAGAAACTTTATTTGCACTAAAAATTTGGTTATATCTAACATCTGTAGGCTCATTGTCAACAAATTGACCTAATGTAATAGCCTTGATATCTGCAGCTAATTTGCCATTTTCATCATAGAATTTGAAGAAATCCCCACTACCATATACAACATTGACCGGATCTGTTGTATAACACTTATCATCACTATCATAAAAAGCTGTTAATTCTGCTTCTCCGGCACCATTGATAAGCAAGTTTGTACATGTATAAACCTTTCCACCAGTACAATATCTCATAATAGGTCTAACAACAATTTTTTCTCCGCCAACATAGTTTAAAGCTTCAAGATCTGGCTCAACTAACAATTCTAGATAATGGACTTCAACACTTTGTGTTGGCATAAACACAATTGATTGTACCTTTCCACACAGGTCTCTATCCAATATTTTGTTAGAGTTAAGGTCTTCTTCACCTTCACCCTCGCCTTCGTCGCCAAGATCCTCATCGTCTCCAGAGTCTTCTTCCTCTTCTTCGTCTTCTTTAACAACTATATTGCCATTTTCATCAAAGTCATTGTTGAAAGAAACGTTCATCAAGTAATCAGTATATACATTAAGAATCTCTACATTCACATCAACTTCATAACCCAAGGTAGCTTTTACAAAGTTTAAACTAGCATATATTGTGTTTGTATAGTTTTTAAACATTGTGCTACGGCTGTCGTGACGTGTATCATATTTAATAAATTGATTGCTTACAGTATTGTCTTTTGGAATGGTTGTTCCAGAATCATCTGTTACATAATTAATACTATCAAATACATTATTTTTTGAAATAGCACGAGTGGTAATATTATTATAGTCTGCAATAAGTTGTCTAAATTTGACAATTGTACCAGAGTTATTTAGTACTGCTTCGTTAGAGTTAAAAGTTTTTATTTCGTGCTCTTTAACTTCATTGTCTGTCATATGTGTAAATCTAGCTTGATCTAGAGCAAGAACGGTATCACCTATATAATTATGTAAGAAAAATTCAGCAAGCATGTCAACTTCATAATTAGTAAGACCGACATGATCAATATAAGTTGCACAGAAATTTAGATATCTATCAGCATTGCTAGATGCTGTGCTATAAAAACTGGCAACTTTGCCTGTATATCCACCATAACTAACTTCTACATCAGGAAAATTAATGCCATAAGTTTCGTTTAAACCAAACAATAATACTGATGCGAAATCAACTGACAATTGTTGTGTGTGAGTATTAATATAGTCTCTTAACAAATCATTGCCAGAATTTGTATTGTTTAGGTCTAAAGTTTTGGTCCAAGACTTATAAGAAACTGTATAAGGAGTAACTCCATTTTTAGCTGCTTGTGCAGAAACATTTTCTACATTATATCTTACACCATCTTCGTGACTATCTAAAACCATCATTAGATTGCTTTCTAAACTATCTATGAATGTTTGTCCAAAAGATAAGATAAATGTTTTTGTTCCTACTTTTACAAAATAGAAACCTGGGGTAATTGTACAAGTTGTATTTGTTAATTCTACATATTGCCACAATGGTCCACTATTGTTAATAGCAGCATAAGGTTTATATAAAACCATATCACGTATATTAGAACAACTTAGAGTGTAAACACCTGCATTGTAAGAAATAGTAAGTGGCAACCCAACCTCTAAGTCATAAGTATCGTTACACATCAAAACAAAAGGAGTTTCTGAACCTGTAGCAACTGTTTTGTAATAAATTTTGCAGTTTCTAATACTATAAACTAATTTTTCCAAAGTTGTAGCATTATATTGATTTTGTTCAGCAGCAGTAATTAAACCTGCTCTTACCAAAGTATCACTAATAACAGCATTAAATGGAGTTATGGTCTTTGTACCTGATGGAACACCAGAAATTGCCGTAGCATAATCAACTTGACCTACACCATATTCAGACACTGCCCTGGTTAAGAAAGCTTCTGCAATATCTAATCCAGAAGGATTATACAAGAAGTTTTTAATCTCTGCAGAATTAACTGTTGCGTCCGGCTTATAAATAAGCTTTGTATTTCTAAAACTATCAGTAATAGTAGGATAAGTATCTGCATCATCATTGGTAGGATCATAGTACATACCAGCATTAGGGTCTGTAGGCTCATCAGTTCCCCCATCATTTCCACCTGTATTGTCTACACCACCAGCACTTTCTTGTTCTGGTGTAAAATCTATATCAGAATCACTATTTCCGACAAAGTTTGTTGTTGTAAACGGATTAGCACAACCACATAGAATCAGTGGAAAGATTAACATAATACTTGCTATAAATCTCTTTAATCTCTGCTTCATATTTTCTACCTTTTTTGTAAATTAGATACAATACGCTTTATTTTATATCACATTATAATATAAGTTGTTCAAAAAGACAACTTTTTAGCCAAATATGTTGAAAAATTATACAACATTTTTACAACAAAAAACAGCATCGAAACCTATTCAATGCTGTTTTTGTATGTTTTTATTAATATAAAAAGAATATTGTTTTAAAGAAAGGCAAGCAGTACACAACCATTGTCGCACCGACAAGAACAACAAGTCCTGTCCAGAAACCAATTGTATTAACCCATTTATTTTCCATAAAGTGAGTAAAGTGATTAACAACCCACAAAATTGCAAGTATTACTAAAGTTGCTATACTTATTATTAAACCTTTATTTAAATTATGGTTAACATAAGCAAATTCAACTACGTTTTCGCCTTCTTCTAATTCAACACCAATATAAGTGTTAAGAACACGATTAACTTTTTGAGTTTTTCCATTTACTTTAACAGTCCAGTTTTCATCATATGTTATAGGTATATACAAGCTTTGACCTTCTGTTGCAGTAACTTTAGCTGTCATTTTAGTAGAACCAAACTTAACATTATTTTCAGAACCAAATTGATTAGATAAGTTTTCTAAATCACTAGTTTTGGTATAACCAATAACGATTTCTTCTGCTGTTAAGGTTTGTTTTTCGTCTTTTGACAAAACTATCTCAAAAGAACCACTACCATTAAACACACCTACATTGTAGATAGTGTTAGTATATATATCTCTAGACTTATCGTCAAAAGTTTTTGTACTAACTTCTATATCTTTAGTAGTTTTTGTATAGAAATATACTTCACCATTTTCTGGAGTTTCAAAAGTAACAGTAATATACTTAAACTCATCATCTTCATCGCCCGAACGTTCGGTTATTGTAAATGGTAATGTGTTTATTATATTGCCAGATTGGTTAAATACTTCATTATATACATAGTTTTGAGCGTCAAAAAGTTGTTTTTCTTTTGGAATACTCTCTAACAAATCTTGAGAATCAAGAATCATACCTAATGGCAATGTATACTTGTAGTCATACATATAATACTCTTTATATGTACCGACCAAATTATAAAGACTGTCGTCTAGTTGATAATCTGTTACAACGTGAGATACGTTGTATAACATATCACTAAATGCAGTACCGCCTTCGTCTGAGCACTGCGTTTTGTATGTAACATAACCCATTTGTTCACTATTTAATACTTGTTCGCTAGAAATTATATGCATCCAAGTAGATAAACTTTGAGTTCTTGTAATATATGGATAGTTTTGGAAGTTATTGAATACATCAAACTTATATTTATAGCCATCGTCAATAAATTTTACATTTTCTTGAAAATCTTTAAGTTGACGCAATTCTTCATTATAAGAATCTCTCTTGCCATCTGTACCAATATACTGAATACCAAAAGTAAATACTTCTATAAAACAAAAAATTATAATTAAAATATTTCTAAGTTTAATGTTTTTTAACCTATTAATATTAAATATGTTAAACACACCCAAACAACACAACAAGAATGTTGGTAAAAATCCCATTATATCAATAGTTCTGTATGGGTGTTGTAATGGAAACATTAAGTACCCCACAACAACTAAAATATACACAACAAATAAGAATATAAGTGTCGGATCAAAAGCAGACTTCTTTGTCTCGTCTTTAGCAAATTTATCCCAATAATACAAACCACCACATAACATTATAAATATAGGTAAAAATGCAAATCTATATGGGAAACTTTGATAACTGCCAGTATGCCATAGTCTATTACTACCTTCAATTAATACAGTAACAGTTGTTGCTAAGAACATAAGAGCAAACATTAAGACCATTTTATTGTCTTTTTTGTAGTTCATACAAAGTTTTATAAAAGAGAAAATTGGAAAAGCAGACATTAATAAAACTATTGCTTTAGAAAAAACTGGGTTTTCGTATGCTATAGTTGTACCAGCAATACGGTGAGAACCTAAAGACTGGAATAACGCCGGCAAAACTGAAAATAATGCCAAGAATAAAGAAACTAATGTTGTCCAGATAAGATTGGTAACAATACGTTTTCTGTTTTCTGGTTTTGCATATAGCATAACACCAACTGAACCACAGAATATAACAAACAATAATAACATAAATGACAAATAAAAACTAAAAATTAAACTTATTGTCAATGTTACTACATACCAAATAACTTTATTGTCATCAAATAGTTTCTTCAAAGATAACATAAGAAGTGGCACTATTATCATATTATCTAACCAAATAAGGTTGGTGTAACTAACCATCAACCAGCCACTGAAAGCCCACAATACACTAAATAGCACTTGCATAAATAATGTTGTGTTTTTAAATACCTTTTTGATAAAGATAAACATTGTTAACGCCATAAGCGCCATCTTTATCATAAGGAAAAAGCTCATAAATGCTGGTATGTAAGAACGTGGTATCATAACGATAAGCCAAGTCAAAGGCGAATACATCGCATTTTGAACCAAAGAACCATATACATTAGATCCCGCACCTAAGAAGAAATTGTATATTATACTTCCCCCACTGTGGGCAACGTCCCATATACTGTAATACACTGGTATATAGCCAAGTGCACCATCAATATATGTTACATAACTAGTGCCAAATGGAGCAATCCCTTTGATAGCATATAAAATAAATAATGTTACTATAACTACAAGAGATGGGATAAAGTATCCAAACCAATTTAAAAAAGATTTTTTAGGTTTAGCTTCGGTTATATTTTCTTGAGTTTCTTGTTTAGAAGAAACTTCTTTCTCTGTAGTTTCAACTTCTACATTAGCAAGTTCTTCTTGATTTATACTCTTTTGTTTTGCCATTTTATTATATCCTTTTATTAATTACGTAAATACATAATACAATATAAAACAAATTTTTACAAACAAAAACAAATAAAAAAGACAGGAAATTTTCCTGTCTTTTTTCAATTCTATTTTTCTTATTATTTTCCGCTTTGTTCAAATGGGTTGATTGTTGATGTATCAGCGAACCAAGTTGGAGCGTTTGTTACGAAGAATGCTAGTAAGAAGATTAAGATAAGTACTGCAACTAGTGCGATAACAACGTTGATAAGACGTTTTTTAGCTTCACTTGCTTTATCAGCTGTCTCTGCACGAGCTAGGTTAACACCAAGGATAATAATCCAAATAGCACCAAGAGCACCAACAACAATGATTACTGGGATAAGTGCATCATCAAGGAATTTCGCAATAGGACTCAACCAAGAGAACTTTTTCATTCCATCCTTGCTCCAAGTGTCTGAACTATAGAACAATGCAGCAAAAAGTGGATTGTTTAAAAAGATTGTAGCTAAACTAGTTAAAAATGACATTTTATGCCCTCCAAATCATATTTTTGTTTTTTACTAACTGTAATATAGCACACTTTTTATATGATTGCAACTTTTTTTACAAAAAAATATATTTTTTTTGAAAGTTTTTTTAAAAAAAGTATTTTTTCTAATTTAATAGGTCAAATACAATATTTATTTTTAACAAAAATAATATTTTTAGTACTTTTTTAGTTGTTAAAAAACTCATTTTAGTATTATAATATAACCATCAATACATAAGGGGACAATTTATGAAAAAATTTTTAGGATTTATTTTTGTTTCGCTACTTGCCTTTGCAGCAGCTTATGTTGTAGGCAGTTACGTAACATCAGGAGAAATCATAAGCCCAGACTACGAAGCCGTCTTTGGCAGTATGTATTTTGTAGGCATATTAGTTGTCGGCATTGGTGCTTATTTAGTATTTCTTCTTAACAAATTGGCAAAGAAAGAATTTAAAAGTGAAGTTGGTGCTAAAGATAAGAAAGGTAACGAAACTTCTCAATACTTTGATAGCCGTTGGGTTTCTGAAAAAGAACTTAAGACCGAAAAGAAGTTTATGTACTGCACATGGAACTCTCTAAAATCTTCAAACGATGGTATGTTGCTTAGAAGTGAAGTTAGAGGTCATGACCTACATGTAAATATGTACGAACCTATTCACGCACTTATCATTGGTACTACTGGTACTGGTAAAACACAAAAATTTATCATACCACAACTACAAGTACTATCTACTACAAAATCAAAACCAAGTTTTGTTGTCAGCGACCCTAAAGGCGAGCTATACGAAAAGAACGCAATAAAACTTCGTGCAGAAGGATATGATGTAAAGGTATTTAACCTACGTCAACCTTATGCATCTACTAGATGGAATCCACTTGATAACGCATTTATGATGTATCAAGATGCTTTCGAACTACATAAAAAAGTAAAAACTCACACAAATGTTAATCCAGCTGATTTAAAACTAAAGGTTATTTCTAAAGAATATAACAACGAATGGTACGAGTTTGGCGGAGTTGCTTATCCTAACAAAGAAGTTTTGGATAGCGACCTAAACTCTAAAAAGGCAGAACTTATCGACTTGGCAGAAAACGAACTGAGAGAAATTGCTGGTATTATCTGTCCAATAGAAAACAAAAACGACGCCAGCTGGGATAGAGGTGCTCAAGAGTTTGTATATGGTACACTTCTTGCAATGTTAGAAGATAGTAGAAACCCTGAACTTGGTATGACAAGAGAAAGATACAACTTCTACAACCTAGCAAGAATATGTAACTACAAAGACACCGACCCAGAAAACCCTTACAAAACACTTAGACAATACTATACTGGTAGAGATAAATTTAGTAAAGTACCTCAACTAGTAAGTACAGCTATTAACAATGCTCCAACTACAACCAAATCATATATGGGTATTGTAAGTGCCAGACTTGGTATCTTTAACGACTCAGGTATGTGTTTTGCAACAAGTATGAACGAAATGAACTTTAATACTTTTGCAGATAAACCAACAGCATTCTTTATTATTATCCCTGATGAAAAAGAAGCTCGTCACGGTATAGCAACAATGTGTATTTCACAATTGTACAAAAAACTTGTTGACCTTGCCAACAACTACCCTAACTACAAACTACCACGTACAGTATACTTCTTGCTTGATGAGTTTGCTAACTTGCCTAAGATTGAGAAGATTGACAGTATGATCACCGTATCACGTAGTAGAAACGTATTCTTTGCTCTAGTTATCCAATCATTTAGTCAGCTTGATGCTAAATATGGTAGCGACGTAGCTCAAACCATCAAAGGTAACTGCCCTATCAAGATATTTATCGGTACTGACGACGCAAAAACTTGTGAAGAATTTAGTAAACTTTGCGGTGAAATATCACTAGAAACAACCAGCGTATCAGAAACTAAAGGTAAAGACGAAACTAACCGTTCTACAAACAAAAATATGGTTTCTCGTCCACTTATCTACCCTGATGAGTTGGGTCACTTAGAAAGTGGTGCTCATAGCGAAATCATTATCAAAATACTTAATGAATTCCCAATCAGAACAAAAACAAGTATGGCTTGGGCAACACCACAATTTAACTTAACAAAAACTTCTGACAATTATGTCCCTAGTCGTGCTCTTAACGAACAAGAAGTAAGTTATAGCATTGTCGACAGAAATGCAAAGGTATTAAAACCAAAAGCAACATTCTCTATCGACGATGACATTTAATAAAAACAAAAAAGACTGGTTATTTGCCAGTCTTTTTTTTGTGCAATAAAAAAACTATCTACAAGTACAAAAATACAATTTGTTATAAATAAAAAACTAGGGATTAAAAACCACCCTAGTCAATGCCACTTCGCAAGGTGGCGGGAGACATAGCATATAGTTATGCCTTGACAACAAGTTAATCAACTTGTATGGCTGTGGTATATCTTATTAACTTTGCTTGTCAACAACTATTTAACACATCTTTAACCCTGCTATATATAAAAATTAAGGCGTTTTTAACTCAAATTTTTGCAAAAAATTTGGCTTAAATAATTTGTTATATATAATATATTATGTTAAAATATATTGTATTATATAACATAATGTGTTTTTGTGACATATTTGTAAAAATTTAGAAAATACTACTTGAGAGAAACTTGATAGTATTTTACAAAAGCAGGGAGAATTTTTTGTATGAAAAAGTTGACTCTAAAAAATTTGATTATTAGTTTATCTGTCCTACTATGTTTTTTGTCGGTAGGCGTTTTTACTGCGCTAGCCAATGTAGAGCATAGCGGACAAGCATATGCCGACGCACCAGAGCCGACAAACGAGATAGTTTGGAAAGAAGCTGATGGTGGCGTACCGTATGCTCTATATGGTCTGTACAATGCACAGTACACCAACTACGAAAGTGGCGACTATGTATTATTATCTACAGACGCAAGCGATATAGCATTAAACAGTACAACGCTTTATGTTAGATTCAACAGACAAAAGACTGCTTTAGAACTTGGTAACGAAGCAACAGTATCAACTGCCAGCTTGAACATCAACGCAACTCTTAATGGCAACCCAATCACCGTTTCTAAAAACGAAGCCAACACCCAAGATGCTTTTGTAGAATATCGTATAAGCCTAAGAGATAGTTATCCAATGTATTGGAATGACGGCAACCTAACACCTATTGAAATTGAAGACCGTGTGGGTGAATATGAATTTACCTTTACATATCGTTATACTCAAAACGGCGTTATCTCTGATACAGAGTCTGTAGTTTATATGAGCTTTACTTTGATAAACAAATATGACTACTTTAAAGATGCTTCTTCTTATGCAATAAAATATGCAGATAGAGTTCAAGATGCTACCCTAGAAAATAGAAAGGTTGAAGCTTATGCTTATAACTTTAACAAATACAACGCATCTGGTGAGTTAGTATTCCCTGTGATAACTTACAATGCAAACATCTTTGCTCTTAACTATACTTATACCCTAGGCAATACAAGTTACAAATATATCTACCGCAACTTTACACCAATTATGTCAGCAAGCGAGGCAGAATCAAAAGCTATTGGTACACATACCGGTAACGTAATATTTGAACAAGAAGGTAGTGGACAAACCTTTAGCGTACCAACAAGAAAGATTGAGGACGCTGATGGCAACTCAGTACCTTATAATGCAGAAATAATGCTGAATAGTTTTGGTGACTATCAGTTTGGCGTAGATTTGCTAGTTTCAACTGCTAGTGGTTATATCATAACAGAAGTTGCAGGACTAGCCGATACTACTGTAAAGTTTTTAACAATATTTGGTTATGAGATAACTTATAAAGATCAAGCAACTAATACTTATAAAAAATTTGCAAACGAAATTACTCACGCTGACATTGCTGGTAGCCATACAATTTCGCTTGATGATGATAGCGACCCAGCTACACCAAATACAATAACTAATGTTACTCAAGGTTTTATCCCAGAGTTACATCCAACAACTGACCAAGCTCCTGTTAGATTTAATTATAACGTAACAGAACTTAATGACAAAAAGGGTCATTTCAAAATCTTTACAACCTTAGAAGATGCTATGAACGAAATTCACACATCTTTTATGGATTATGATGACACAGACGGCAAATACTACTTTAAATTAAATATAAAAGATGCTGTATTTACAACATCTGCAACCAACCCAACATTAGATTATATTCAAACTTCTAAATTTGATAAAGATGGCGTATATGTTGTTAAACTTGACTACAATGTTGTAACAAGTTATGGCAATAGATACTATGGTTCACAGTTGTTCTTGTTTGAAATAAACAACACTGCTCCAATAACCATCTTCCAAACAATCGACCAAGATGGCAATATCGAAGAGATGTCTTCTATATACACCAACAAAAATATTAGAGTTCTTGTTAAGAACAATGCAAATGCATTTAACGCACCTGTATCACTAGCTTATACAAGATACTCTAATTATGATGACAACATCACTCAATTAGATGTACCACTTATTCAAAAAACCGAAGCTAGTGGCACACCTGTTATTGTAGAAATAGATGGTGAACAATACTTTAATTATGTATGGGACAACACCAAAAACTTTGCGTTGCCTTATACCGAAAATGGTAGATACATAATCAGTATAACTTATAGCCCAAGCAGACTAAAATCTAGATATGAATATTTTGTAGATAGTTCTCCTATCACAAATATCAACATATACAACACTCAAGTTGTCAATGGAGAATATATCCTTGATACAACAATAAAGACTGTAGACCAAATCGCCGACTTAAGTTCTCCATTTGGCTATGATATGTCTCTTACAGGCAAATCATTTAGCATCAACTGGGCAGAGAAGAAATGGGCAAGCAGAACTAAAGACGGTATAACTACTACAGTAGATAGTTACTATATACCTATCAACAACACTAACGACACAGTAGAAGCTGTTGAAGTAACAAATGCAGATGATTCTATCTCTCACCTACTAACTAATGGTTATTCTACTGGCGACTTATCAGAGATTACTTATACAAATAGTTTTAACGCAAGTCCACTTAACGAAACTCAATATTTAACTGCAAATGGTATATACCTATTCCACGTAAAAGACTTTGCAGGCAATGAGTTTTATAGAATGATTATGTTAGACTCTACACAATCAAGATTTATACAAGAGTCTTATAACGAATCAACAAATACTTGGGCAAATAGTTTTGACCCAATCAACAACCAACCAAACTTTGTAAAAACTCACACTAGAGTTACCTTTGGTGAATACAAAGCTATCAATGCTAGATTTTTAACTCAAACATATCCGGCAGACAGCACCGCAGAACAATTTGTTAATTTCTTTAAAGCGACATCTTATGAAGCAATCAGTGATGACGATACTCGCGGATTTGTAATCATACCTATCACTACAATCAATTATACAATTGAAAATACTGATACTGGTGCAAAGACAAACGGTACTCTTGATCCTAAAGATTATTGGTTAATCAACCTATACCCTAACTCAGTACAAGGTACACTATTTGCAGGAGAACAAAGATATAACTTTACTGCAGTAGCTAAAAATGGTACAGAAAGAAAACTTAGAGTTGAGATGAACTTTGACAACGCAAGCGGTCAATACTGGGCTAGCGGCGAAGACAATGGAGATAACACTTCTCACTATATCACAACCAACTCTGGTACAAACTTACACGTATTATCATTTAAGTACAAAGATGCCGAAGAAGATGGTATGTACAAAATAGCTAAGATAAGTTACAAATATTATGCATTTAACTATGATGCTGGTAGCACAACTTATCCATTTAGCTCTAATCCAACTGATCAAAATAACTTTACTTTGCCTACTGTAAAAGGTGCAGATGATTATTATCATATCAACAACATCAACTTAGAAGAAGGCAAAACCCGTGCTGGTAAGTACACACTAACTCGTACTTATGTCGGCGGCGGATATGACAAAGACGGCAACAACGCTCAAGGTTATGGCGAATATGATGCTGAAGGCAACAAGGTATCATTTGGTAATGACAGATTTGAACGTAGCTACACTGTATACATTGACCACAATGGTATTATCTCTACAACATATCAAGCAGGCAATGTAAGAGCTGTCGGCGAACATATATCTATCACACTAGGTAACGGCACAAACAACAAATATGAATTTAAAAACTTCTTCCGTAGTGTATCTAGTGGCACACCAATACTAACAACTAACAAGTTGCCAGTACAAATCAATATACCTATATACAAATACTTTGTTGACGAAGGTTCTGCTATTGACAACGTAATGTGCAGACTAAGTTTTAACGAGTTAGAAGTTGTTATTACTTATCAAAACACTGCAGTTGCTTTTTCTCCAGTTGTTACTTATAGAATAACTGAATTTACAAAAGAAGGTTATTTTGTAATACCTGAGTTTACAGCAGAAGGTCGTTATACAATAACTATCAATGACCACACAGGTTATTCTGACTTAGAAAGCGGTCTTGATAATATCAACCCTATGAAATACAGCTGTGCTTTTGTTATTGAACACACTGCCCCAGAAGGTCACGTATATGTTAATAACGAACCAATGGCAAAGAGTACTGTACAAGAAAATTCTTTTGCAACAAACGTTTCTCCAGACACTGGCGTAGTTGATTTTGTATGGGACGACGCAGTTGACCCATATACTGCAAGTGTTGTAGAAATTAATATCACAGCTAATGACAAAACTGAAACAATCGACTTTACTCAACTTAACGTAGACAAAATCGCTCAAGGCGAAGAAGAGATCGATTTGACAGAATACACATTCATAAAAGCAGTTAGTATCGTAATACTAAGCACTGACGAATTTGAATTTAAGACTTATACTCAACATAGTTATAAAGTTACTCTTAATATAGACGAAGAAATCGACTACATCATAGAGATACGTTATGCTCCAACAGCAGTAAAAGATCACGGTTATGGCGACTTTGTAAGCACATCTTATAGAGTAAAAATTGACCGTACAAAACCAAACATCAATATCGATACATTGATTGATACTGATACATATCTTGTTTCTTCTAGTTATTATTCTTCTAAAGATGACGTAAAAGAGAACTTCAAAGAAGAAAAGGCTATTTATAGCACTACTACTCCAACAATTTATGACTATGCATTTACTGTAGACGCTTCTTCTTACATACTAAGTTATGACGGAGAAGATACAATACCTGAATTCTACTTTAGAAAATATCGTAAATATGAAGATCAACATCAAGCTTTGACACCTGACCACCCAAGTTATTCTTCATTAGAAAGTTTCTCTAACTTCCCAAGATTTGATTATGTATCTAATAGTCAAGGCTGGTACGAAGCTAAATATCAAGTAGGTATGACACTTGAACAAATCATTCGTCAAACCACTGGTATGTCAAATGTAAGCAAGATGGAGGGCTTCTACGAAATTATCGAACGTGACCTTGCAGGTAACTATAGAGCCTTTACAGTATACTTTATTGATAGAAGTCAACTATACAACATACTAAACATTCAAGCAAAAGACCAAAGCGGCAACGCAATGTTAACAAATACCCAAGAAATAACTCAACTTGGTCTAGTTGCTGTAGACAGTGTAACAAGTGAAGTTGGTTGGGGATCTTTGGTTATAAGCGACCTTACAACTACTACAAAAAATCCAATCACTATAACTATCACACCTTATATCACATATAACGAAAACTATATCAACTCAAACAAAATCAACGATTATATCGTAGCTGATATGAATTCTCGTTTCCAATTTAACCTACGTTCTAGCGCAGGTAATACTAGCAAGTTTATAAACTTAGTTAAGTTTGAACAAAAACTAGAGCCACCTACTATAGTAAAAAACTCTGATGGCACATATTATTTACAATTCCCTGTAAAACAAGCAGATAGTGTTATTTACTTAACTAATTTGCAAATTACAGATAGCCAAGGTAAGATTATTCAAGAAGAATCTGGCTACAACAATATGCCTACAAAGAGTGAAAACTTGCCAGAAGGTGTATACTTTGTAACTTATCAAGACAACTTTAACAGTGCACCATATTCTTATACAATGCAACTTGGTATAGAATATGTATCTAAAGAAGAACAATATATTTATTATAATGATAAATATTTTGAAGCTACAAATGGCACAATTTATACTGGTGGAGATATTAGATTGACTTATCAATCAAAAGTTCATTCTGTAACAATCTCAGCCAACGGTGGCAACCAAATTACTGCTGGTACAGACACCTACCCTGATGTATACCAAGGTTCAACAGAAGGTTTTAAAACAGTTATACTAAAACAACCTAATATTGTTACCGGTACACCATCTAACGTAGATATCGGCGGAGAGATAACTTATGTAGTTTATTATAATGATATCTCTAGCGGCAGCGTATTATCAAAACAAACCTTTGTTATTTATAACAAATTGCCAGCTATCAACCTATACGACAACAATAACGCTTCAATTTCAGGTTCTACATCTGGTGGCAGTATGGCTCTAACATCTTCTGCAGTAAAAATCAACTGGGCAGATATAGAAGATGCTCCACACTCAGCAATATATAGTTCAAGAGTTTCTTTACATACTCTTGATGCTAGTGGTCAAACAATCAATACTATTGATATTGACAACAACAGAGTTGTAACAAAACCTGGTTATTATATGGTTGAAATATGCAATACTGTTCTTGGTAATTATCGTACAGTATCTTTTGCAATACAAGATGGCGATATACCTTTCTATACAGTATACGATAGCAAAACCAACGAAACATTGTTACCTTCTAGTGTAAAACTTGATATCCTTAACAACACTGACGTTGGTACAGGCAGATCAATATTTGAACAAATCAAAAACGTTATCAACTCTACAGTAACTGATAGCACACTAAAGACTACTTTGCTTGCTAAATTGAGTGAAGCACCTACTCAAATCGAACAATACTTCTCACTAAATGAAACACACTTGCAAAAAGATGCTTCTAGTGAGTTGCACGAGTTTGTTGTGACTTTTGAAAATGGTACTTATACAAAATCTATACTAAGCAAAAATTCTTATGTTACTACTTTCTACTTAATCTATGGTATCAATAACCCAATTTATTCAAATCTAATTTGTATCACTAAAGTACCAGAAACTAACAATATCTTGACATCTTTAAGATATAAGAGAATAGACGGTACAGAAGATGCATTAGAAAACAAAACAGACAGTATGCTTACTAACCAAGACGTAACCAATAGTAGCGTTACACTAACTTGGAATTCAGTTTCTTCAAACAGATCAGAATGGTATACTTCTGGTAACTTGATTTATTTGAACTACAATTATAATTCTAATAACTCATTTAAAAATTATGGTACAATGTCTGCTGGAAAATCTTCTATAACAATTTCTGGTACAGGCAAACATATCTTAACATTTAAAGATAACGCTGGTAACACTGCAGTATTTACTTCTCGTGGTACAGTAGCAGCATCTTATAGTTATCATACATTAACTATACTAGATAAAATTATCTATAATGTTAACAACTCTACCCCATTAGATTATATGACATTTAATGGTAGCGTAACATTGTCTATAGATAGACAGTTTGCAGATAAGTATGATTCTAAATCAATCTATGCTACTGTATATCGCAATGGTACAGCTTATGACAGATATGTAACTGGCGAAGGCGGATATGACTTTACATTTACTGAGTCAGGTAGATACCAAGTAACATTGCATGCAAAATATCATTCTAACATCAACCTTGCTAACAACAATGCAGACTTATCACCAGCAACATATAACTTTACAATAATCGAGCAAACTTCTGCTAGACTTGCATATGAGTTTAATGAAATGCTAGGTTATGAGATTGTAAAGATATACAAAGACAACAAAGATATCACTCAACAAGTAAAAGAATATTACATCAAAAAATCAGCTGCTAACGTAATCATTACTGCTGATATGCTTGAAAATTATGCTTTGAGAGAATTGTTTGTTACTTCTGATATATTTGGCAATGGTAGTTATCAAATAACAGTAGCCGTAACATATAACGAACTACTTGCTGCTAAAGAATATACTTTTGCATTTAAGATAAACAATGCTACACCTATTATCTTAAGTGACCCAGAGTATGGCAAAACAACAAAAGGCACTATCACACTTACTTACAACCCAAGTTTGATATATCAACAAGTTGGTAAATCATACCTAAAGATTTATACTTTCAACAAAGATACAAATGGCTTTGTATTGTATGCAAAATATGATATAGATAGCGATGCACTTGCTTCTAGCGCTACTAGAACCGCTACACTAACAGAAACCCACGATTATTATGTTCAAATCGAAACTGATAGTGGCAACGTTATAACAAGCTTTAGAGTAAACAGAGCAGAACCACTTAACGCAATGTCTATTATCGTTATTGTAATAGTATCTGTTGTCGTAGTTGTTGCTATAATACTATTTATTAAGTTAAGAACTAAGATGAGAGTTAAATAACAAACAAAAAAATATCTACCGATTGGTAGATATTTTTTTATTAACTTATAGATAATTGTTAATATATCTTAAACTGTATTTTTTAATTAAGTTGTATGCTATATATTAATATATCATTATATTAATATGTTGACATATATACATATTATATATGTTATGACAAAGTAATTGTTTTTGAAGATAAGCCTTCTAACTCGTCGATGATGGTTTGGTCAAAGGTATTGTTTTGTTTGTAATAATAAACTGCTACAACTGTCAAACTGCCACTAGTGACAAACTTGCGGGCACACCCCAAAAATTGCTTAGCACTTTCAAAAGTCTTGGCGGTCAAGTCTAATAAGTTGTTGCCATCACATAAGTTTTGGTTTTTTACGACTTTGTCTAGACCATCAACCACAAGCACGACGTCTTCGCCGCTTTCTGCAAGGCGTTTTGCTCTTTGCAAAGCTAAATGCCCTACCAAGCTATGGCAAGCCGCAGACTGGTCAATTAAAGTTGTGAAAGATTCTGCGTTAGTTAGGTTGTTAAAAAATAGTTCTGTTTCTTTGGTTACTTCTAATCCAACTAAAACAGGTGCAAGGTCATTGTTGTCGTTTAGATTTTTGATAAAGTTCATAAGGTCAACTTTGTTTGACTTGTTGTTAAGAAACATTGTACATTTGCCCACAGCAATATCAAACTCATCGTTGTTAGTAGCAACTTGTATATTATCTACAGAAAACTCAACTGGCATACTTTCAAAATCATTATATGTTCTTGTTTTGTATGGTTGACCATTGATAGAGATAGCTTCTACAAAAATACTTGGTTTGTCGTTTGCAACAACTTTTGTTAGGGCTGTGACATAGTCACCCACCCTTAATTTAAAATTGTCAACTTGTTGGCTAGACACATATACACAAGTAGATATGTCGTTGATATTTTTTAAATCTCTAATCAAACCATAACCTTCGGTACTTAATGTAAAGTATCCACTAGAATTGACCATAGTTTTTGGTTTGTTGTTGTTATCTTCTAAAAACTCTCTAACATGCTCACCCAAGACTAATGTTTTGTCACCAAAGTTGATGCTAAACTTGTCTTGGTCCAAAAATTCTTGTTCAGCAAAAACTGTATCAAGTATTTTGCTAGTTGACATATTTTTTGGTGGTCTGCCTTTTTTGCTCTTAGGCACATAGGGAGATACTTCGCCATTGACAATTTGCATCATTTTGACTATTAGTTCTTCTTTTTTATAAATAGTAGGAGAATATACCCCAAGCTCTCTGGCGATATTTCTTAGTTCAAAGATACTACTTTGGGCAAGGGTTGCTTCGTCAAATATTTTATCCATACTCTAAAATAACCTTTGTTTTTGTTTATTATTTTTATTTAGTATAAAAGATTGTTAATAAATTGTAAAGAATATTTAATATTTTTGTAAAAAAATATAATAAAACACGTCATAAGACGTGTTTTTTAATGAAGTTAATATAATATTAGTCTTTTATAACAATAGTTCACCTTCGCTAGTTTCGATAACACGCATAACTTTGATTTGTTCTCCGGTATTTGCATCTAGATACAAATAGTAAGTAAAGCTATTAAACTCTGCGGTGATTTCGTAAGCAAGGGCTTCGCCAGTATATTCTAGCGGGATAATACACAACTTGGTTGATAAAATTTTAAGTTTGTTGCTTACTAGTTCTAGGGCTTGTTGTTGGGTTATTTGGGCTTGTGGGATAGGTCGCTTAGTATGATTGTACGCATAAGAACTTGCCTCCCAACCGACAATGTCGCCGTTAGACATATCTACTTTTACTTTGATTAGGTCTGGATAGATTATAACTTGGTCAACAACTGGCGCAAGATTGATATAGGCTATACCATTGGCGTTGGCAGACCAGACAGGTTTTAGGTCTAAGTTAAGACTTTTTGCAAAGTCAACGGCTTTTGTTTTTGCTTGGTCTATGTCTAATACTCCGCCGCCTACACTAGATTGTGCAGTTAAGTTTAACAAGAACTTACCTTGTTTGGTGATTTGTAGATAATAAACTTTATAATCTTTTGTTGTTAGTTTAAAGTCATAAGTCACAAACTTGCCTTGTGTTTGACCTAGATATTCTATTAGTGAAGTTTTTTGTACGCCAAAGACTTGTGAGATATACTCTTGCGCTCGGTCAGAAGTATATTCTTTGTTTTCTAGACCTTTAATTTGTTTGTTTAGTACTGAGTCAGAAAATGGTCCATCATATATCATTGAAGGATATTCTATACTGTCATTGTTGATTTGTTCAAAGTTTTCTCCAAAGGCATCTACGTCGACATCTCCGTCTAGATTGTCTAGTATGCTATAACCTTGGTTGATTTTGTTAGAAATATTATTGAGCTCGTACTTAATCATAGCTATACAGTCATAGGCTTTTTGGATAGTTTCATAGTCTTTGTCGGTTAGTTTTGCGTTATTATAATTTAACAAAGATGTACAATAACCGTTGAGCTGATTGACAAACTTGGTTGTAGTTGATACGACGTTGCTCTTAATAGGCAAACTACTAAGGTTGTTTTGGGCGTCGGCAGTTTGTTGTTTTATAGTATTAAGGGATTTTTGCTGACTGATAGAGTCATTGGTTACGAGAAGTTTGCTTACTTCGACTTCGATAGAGTTGACATTGTCAACTAGTTCATAAAAAGAACGTTGATAGATATTTTCTAAACTAGTAGCGTGACCTTGCATAGAGTTGTTGTTAAAATACAGCGCTATACCAAGCCCAACACTGATAATAGCCAAAAACACAACTGCTGCTATAAGGATTTTGTTTGATTTTGTTGTTGAAACACTATTATTCATATTAATACTCCTATATTGCAAAGACATGTTTGCCTATAGTTACGACAGTTTGTCTAGAAAATATCCATTTGCTAGTGGCTACTTCTGGATTGTAATAAAACAAACAGCCATAAGTTGGGTCCCAACCGTTCATTGCGTCACGTGCTGCATTGTAGGCACTTTGGTTAGGCTCTAGGTTGATTTGACCGTCGTGTACAGCGGTAAAAGCCCACGGTTGATAAATAACCCCTGAGATAGTATTGGGGAATTCTGGGCTTTTTACACGGTTTAAAATGACGGCTGCGACTGCTACTTGACCGACATATACTTCTCCCCTGGCTTCTGCATGAACACACTTGGCAAGAAGATACAAGTCGTTAGAGTTTTGGGTAGATAATGAGATGTTTAGCTTAGCAGCGGTTTTTGCCCCGACTATACCATCTGCAACCAATCCATTATCTTTTTGAAAGGCTTTGATGGCTTTTATAGAAGCATCACCTAAGATACCATCTATTTGTCCGTTATAATAACCAAGGTCTTTTAGTTTTTGTTGGATTTGTTTGTTTTGAGAAGTGCTAGCTACTGTTAGAGTTTGAGATTGTTCTGGGCGGTTGTTTGAAACTAATGTAAACATACACGATATACCCACTATAAATACCAAACACGTACATAGTATTGCGATATACTTTTTCATAAATACTCCTTATAATTAAAATATTGAATTAATTATTTCTAAAAATTTTGATTTATATTCAACATTTTGAGTATTTTCTACAAAACATAATGGCGGATACAATACACACCACCAGTTGTCGCCTTGAGCCTGACCTAATTCTAAAATTAAAGCATCATAAAAGCCACTCTCTAAAACAACATCTTGGTAGGCTCTTGTTGGGAAGTATTCATTGTTGAGTTTTGCTTGGCAAGAATAGGAGAAACCATTTTGTTGCAAGATGGTATTGGTGAGCAAGTTGATATTTTGTAAGTTGTTATTTAGTATTGTGTAGGCTTGATGTTTTGACTTGCAATCTACAAATAGCGGTGTGAGATAATCTACTATATGGTCTTTGATTTTGTATTTTATATTTTGGTCACAGGTAAGGTTGCTATTGGCTCTAATATGTATACGTAGATATGTTTTTGATTTGTCCTGTGGGACAATGTTTGCTACAAAAACCACCCCTACCCCTAACACTAACAAAATAATAATGGCTAAAAACTTTTTCATACTGTCCCCTTTGGTATGATTGTTGACAACGATAGCAAATATAGACTGGGGTTATTTGTAAAAATAAATAAAAAAAAGACCAAAAATATTTATTTTGGTCTTTTATATATTAATGTATATAAGATATATATTATTGTTCAATATTATTGTCTTGTACCACCGTGATAAGCGACTATTTTGTCACCGACACTAATTGGCAAATTTAACTCTGGGTTTTGGCTAAGCAAGTTTTCGGTAGAGATATTAAGGTGTTTTGCTACGTCCCACAAGGTTTGGTTTTCTTTGGCGACGTATATTTCTAGGGCGTAATTTTTATTTGGCTTAGTTTCTCCAAAGTTTATCTCTGTAGCTATAGCAAAAACTTGTGGTCTATTGACACTATAACTAACAACTATATTGGCGATAACTTCTAGTTCTCTGCCCTTTTTGTTTTTTACACTGACATCGGCAAGTTTAACTTCTACTTCTACATTGTCACCTTCTCGCACTTCTGGCGCTAAAACAGATAGAGAGTATGGCACATCAATAACTACTGAGTTTAGTACTTTGTTGCCTTGTTCGTCTTCGCTATAATAAATAGTGCCGATATTGGCAATACCTTCGACTACAATTTCGCCATTTTTTGGGTAACTGTTAACCAAAGATATACTTTCGCCCGTAGACAAAAGGATTCTTTCGACTCTAGGGGCTTCGTCAGTAAGGGTAAATGTTGAGATAATAGTTTCTTCAACAAATTTTGTTGGCAAAAACTCATTTTGTTCATAAGACTCTGTAGTAAGATTAAGTTCTTTTTCTATATTATAAGCATCTACTACAAAATCTCTGCTTGTCTTTTGATAAACATGACAAGACACATTATATGGTACTTCTACATTGACAAGGGTGTTGCCTTCTGCATCAGTAATAATTGTGCTAGAGCAAGGTTTGGTGTTAAATGTTGTCTGCAAGATATCGTCTTTTGATAGCCCCTGGCATTCGACTTCTTCGTTTAGTGGCAAGTCTTGTGTTTGAGATTTTATTTGGCCGTCTTCGTACTCACACATTGCATTGATTGTAACTTGACCATTGATAGTATAGTAGTCATTGTTTGGCGTAATACTTTTGATAGTACCTGTAGAGTTGCAAAAGATAATCTTCGAGATTTTGCCTTGATTTTCTAGTTCTGAAGTTATTGTTGAAGAATAGCTATTGCTTGTTTTGAAACTATTAATTGTTACTTCGCACTCTTTGGTATAGACATCTTGCAAAGACTGTATTTGCTTAACGCAAACATTTCTGTTGCTGATATATAAGTCACAGTTAATAAGGCTAGTCACATTAACTTCGCCAGAAGTAATATTGCTACTTACATCTAGTACTGTTGCAAAAATATCTATGTGGCTATCTGGCGTAATTGAAGAATTTTCGCACGAAGTTGTTGATGAACCTGTTTGTGAAAGAGTGACAATTTCGCCGTTTTCAAGGCAAACTAGGGCGTCATATCTTACATTAACACCAAACTTTGCTTCGGCGTTGTTTACTTCTACGTTTTCAACGCTAGGGCAAGCCACAACTGTCAAAATTTTAGATATTTTTATCTGTTGTTCGTGGGCAATTGTTGCACTGTTTTTTAGTTGCATTGTTGCTAGTTTTCTTTTTGTACAAAGTTTGATTTGTTCTTGTTTAGCATCTTCTGCCATTGTTGTTCCCCCTGAAAATACTTGTTATACAACTAGTATATTATCAAGGTGATAAAAAAATGAAAGTTTTTTTGTGGTTAGTGTTTGCTAACTATCTTGACATCTCCACACAAAACATCACTATAAGAACAAGTCAAACATTCTCTTAGCTCGTCCCCACTAACCTTAACGGTAAATACAGATGGGTATATGTTGTCTATAACCCCACTAAAACACTCTATCTTTTTTCTGCCACGGTTGGCTTGTATATCAATAGGCTGACCTTTTAGTTCAAAAATCTTTTGTTTGATATCGGCTAGAGTAATTGTGTTTTTTCTCATATAATCCCCCTTGAAAGGATTATTGCCCACATATCAAAATTTAAACAAAAAAAACACCACTAAAAAGTGGTGTTAGTTTGACTATTAATCTTCGTCATCATCTAGGTCATCAATGTCGTCATCTAAATCATCAAAAGCATCGTCCATATCGTCGTCAAAGCCATCTTCGTCGTCCATCTTTTCGTCTAACAAATCTTCGTCATCGTCAAGACCTAGACCAAGAGTGTCTTCGTCACTGTCAAATGAACTATCGTCAAGATCAGTGATAGAAACCATCTCGCCAGTTTCTTCTTCTTCGCTATATAGACCTTCGTCGTTGTTTAGGCTATCCCAATCGCTATCGTTATCAACGTCATTGATAAGACCTTCTTCAAGAGCTTTTTCTTTAGCGCAAGCTACACACATATCTTCGTCTGGGTTGATATAGTTAACTTTACATACTGGGCAAAGTTCTAAATCTAAGTTTTCGTCAAGACCTAGTGTACCAACGGCTTTCATTTCGATTTTACATACATTACAAAATTTATCTTTCTTTTGGATATAATTAAGTTCACATCTTGGACATCTAATATATACAGGGTTTTTCATAAACTCTCCTTAAAAAAGTTTTAAGTTTTTTATATATAATATTAGTCTAACAAGGTTATATAACCTTATATATTAAGACTGCCTATATTATAGTGATAAATATATAAAATGTCTACTATATTTTTATATTTTTTTTGTAATATTTTTTGGCGACTTTTTGTTGATTTTTTTGCTAAAAACCTACTTATTATGCCCCTTCTATAAGCATCTTGTCTGCAACAAGTGCTATAAACTCTCCGTTGGTTGGTTTTTCGTTGCTGTTATAAACTTTTAAACCAAAAAGATTGTTGATATTTTCTATCTTGCCCCTATTCCAAGCAACTTCTATAGCGTGTCTTATGGCACGTTCTACTTTGCTGGCGCTAGTTTCGAATCTTTCTGCTATACAAGGGTATAGTTGTTTTGTAATAGAATTGATAATCTCTGGATTGTCAATAGCCATCTTTATCGCTTCTCTTAAAAACTGATACCCCTTTATGTGAGCAGGTATGCCCACTGTTATGAAAATATTGCTAATCTTTTCGTCAAGGATACGGTTTTTTGAAGATTTTATGCAAGAGACCTTTTCTACTGTGTCTTGACTAAAATCGGTCAAAGTATCTTTGATACGTTTTGACAGCAAATCAAAATTAACTGGTTTTGACATATAATAACTAGCCCCAAGAGAGATTGCCTTTTGCGCAAAACCTTCGTTTTTTAACGAAGATAAAACAATCATCTTTGGTTTAAGTTTTATTGCATCATTTTCGGCAACTTTTTCGATTAATTCAAAGCCATCTATTGTTGGCAATACTATATCAAATAGTACAACATCAGGTGAAGTTGATTGTATAATGGCAAGTGCTTCTGCCCCATCAGAACACTCACCTACAATATTATAATCTTTAGTATTTTGCAAGTCTAAAACTAGCGACTTGCGATAACTATCATTGTCATCAACAATGACCAATTTTATTTGATTTGAAATTTCCATCTTATCCTCCAACATATTTAACCTTGTCATTAATTGTTGCCGTTGTCCACCCAACAAAAATTAAGAACGGGTTAAGTTTAACACACAAAAAATATTATGCATATTTATTTAGACACCTTTGAGATAAAAAGTTTAGACTAAATTTTGTCTTTTTGTACTAAAAAGTCGAAAAAGCTCTAAAACCGTCTACTTGTCAAAAAATTAATAAGATTTTTTTAATTTTTAGAAAGTATTTTTTATTATTATCAAGGTTAATATCATATAAATAAGTTTTTGTGATTGTTTTTTAATTTTACATTAAATTTTGTAAAAAGATATAACTACATTTGTCAAAAAAGGTCGAAAACAAAAAAAAGACACTAAACAATTAGTGTCTTTTTTGTTAACTATTAAGGTTTTTAAACTGGGGTTTCTTCTTTTACTTCTTCAGTATCTTTTTTGTCAAGAACGCCGATAAATTTGTCATAAGCTTTGCCTTCTTCGTCTTGAGCACCGATTTTGAATAAGTGCATATAAGAATAAACTTCGTTAGTATCTTCTACTTTGTTGAAGTAGAATAGATAGTTTTGATCATAATCAAAGATTGTTGCGCTCTCAGTTGTTGCTCCTTCGCCCTCGCCTACAGTGTAACTTACTGATGAGATAAAGTTGTCAATAACTTTTTCGCCAGCGATAGTGCGTTCTGCTTCGGCTTGTTCTGGAGTACGTGATTTGTTGATAACCTTTCTGTATAGAGCAGAATCTTCAGCGATAGTATAGTAAACATAGTTGCCAGCTATATATTGTAAAGTAACTGCCTTGTCTGAGCTAAATAGGTTAACATAATCATTTTGAGCTCTAAAATAAACAACATTGTTGCTTAGTAGCGCAACAAGACCTAAGTCTGTAGAAGTAGAACCAATAACTTGGTCATCAAGTATCTTGTAGCTTGTTAGGTTGTTAGCAGAATAATAAGTGTTTGTGTTAGGGTCGATAGCTGAGTTGGTTGAATATAAGATAGTATCATAAGTATAATACAATCTATTGTTTTTTACTTGGTTTAGAGTAAATGTCTCTGAAGTAAGTTTTAGGTTTTCTGGTTCTTTTGAGCCATCAAGTTTTACTTTGTTGATCAAAGTATAATCTGCGATACCATCATCTTCTATAGTAGAAGCCTTTGTATAATAAGCATAAGTGCTAAATTCGTTAGTAACTTGGTCTTCTGATGCAAATACTGCACTTGTAACATCAGTATCTAATACTTTCTTAGTAGTCTTGCCACCGGTAAGGTTGCAACTAACACTAACTAATTCGCCCGCGTTAAGAACTACGATATAAACTCTATCATTTGATTGATAGATATGATATTTGAAGTCTTCTCCAGCAGGTGCTGATGTAGTATACAATGTATCGTGGTCTGTAGAGTTAAGTTTGATTCTTTCAAAACTTACTAGGTCTGCTACTTCTGTACCAGATTTATCTTTTGTTGCTTTTGGAGTGGTATAGTACATATAATCACCAAAGATATATATACCAGCATGTTTAAAGCCAACAATTTGCTTAGCAAGAATTTCTGATTGTACTAGGTTGCCTTCTTCGTCAGTTTGTACAAGACCGTTTTTATCTAATTTTGTACGGTATATTGCAGACAAAGTTTCTTTGCCATATTTGTTTTTGCCATAAGCAACTGTTTGACCTGCATAAGCATTTACAAAATAAACATAATCGCCTTTGCGTACGGCTACACCACCATTGCCATAAACTGTATCGTCTAAGGCTGGTCCGCCTGATAGTTTTGTTGGTCCGCAACCTGCAAGACAACATACACACATCATCACGCAAGCTAAAATACTAAAAAATTTTTTCTTCATAATGTCCTCTTAAAATATCTACATAAAATAATAACACTTTATTTTGTATAAGTCAATTATATACTTTTCTATATTATTAAAATAGTTACTATTAAATATAACAAAAAAAGCAAAATTAAGCAAATATTTATAATAATTAAAAAATAAAAAAGAGACTTTTGTCTCTTTTATATAGTTATATCACTTCTATTTGTATAGATTCACCAGAATCGGCACTTTGATAAACTAGCCAATAGCCCGATTGTTGTGGGTTTGAAGCATCAAGCGGCAACCACTGAGCATACTCCTGAAGGTCTCGTGGCGGAGTGTTTGGGTTGTCTGCTGGCAAACCATAAGAGATATATTTTATCTCGTCATCTTCGTATATAAGACCTAATACATAAAAGTTTTGGCTATTTTCGTACCTTACTCTTACCCATTTTGAATTAGGCAAAAGTTGTTCTAACATTTCTTCTCGAGAATATTGCTCAAACAAATCATCAATTTGAGATTTTACCTGTTCATAAAAACTAGCATCGTCAGCCATACTTTCGCTCTCGTCGGCTTTTAGATTGATAAATTGAGATTGATTTAGTGTTTGCGGTTGAGATTGTTCTAGGTCAGGGTCTAATTGTTCTGGTTGGTCATTTTCTTGTTGGTCGGGTGCGGGTTCTTGTACATCTATCTGCTCGTCTACACCGCAAGTGGTTATTTCTTGTGAAGTTGTAGGCAAAGATTCTTGTTGGTCTAGTTGATTTTCTTGTTCAGTTTGATTATCTTGTTCTAAGTTTTGTTTATCGACAAAAAATGCTTCTCGATATTTACACTTGGTACATTGAGTACAATCGACAAATTCTTGGTCGTCTTGTAGAGTTTTTGTCACGACAGCTTCTATCTCATCATCTTGTAGAGAATACATTTCTTCACTGGTTATAGGTTCTTCGTCAAGGCAAAAAGCTTGTTCTAATTTGTTAGCCCATTCTTGATGGTAGTTAGACGCCCCACCCACTATTATTTGTGGGCTATTTTGCCTAGTAGTATCTACAAGGGCACAACTGATTTTGCCACCAAGATCCAAAATGTTTTTTGTTTTGAAATCACAAGTGTTGTTATCTTTAAACTCAACTGGTAGCTTTAAGATTTCGTTGCCGACGTTTAAACCTACTGCTGTGTTTTTTAGTAAACTACCGTCTATATTAAACAATCTAAGATTGCCTACTAGCTTGTTGTCGATACTCTCTAAGGTCAAGATACCTTTTTTTGAACAGTCTTTTTCGCCGATATCATTTAAAATAAGCGTACGTTTGTAAATCATACATATCTCCTTTACAAGACTTTATTATAGTCGCCACAAGGTGCAAAATTTAAAACAAATTGCAACATAATAAAAATCTTTGTCGAAACTTAATAATATATATATGATAAAGTAGTTTATTTTGATAAATTTTTTTATATTTTTATAAAAATCTCGCTGGGTGGTTTTATAAATATAAAGACACTTTCTTTAATAAAGGAGAAAAATATGAAAAACAAACAAAAATCTAAAGCAGAAATATTTTTAGAAAAATTAAGAGAAAGCTTTATAAAAAACGGCTATGAACCGCCAAAACTCGGCAACAAAACAGGTAGTTTTGTTTTCACTATGCCAAATAAAAAAACAACTAAAGACTTTGAAGATAAAGTTTAGTTGTTTTTGTTAGAAAATAATTGATTATTTATCAAAAA
The DNA here is from genome assembly GCA_045605365.1 of Clostridia bacterium. Taxonomy (GTDB): domain Bacteria; phylum Bacillota; class Clostridia; order Christensenellales; family UBA1242; genus CAKVLS01. The sequence goes on along the minus strand of JAZUPV010000079.1, from coordinate 4,566 downwards.
CTAAGTTATATAACTTTACAAACTGCACTGGCTCTAACTTTTCGGCTCTAACATCTTGTGGTAGTTCTAAGTTAGACAAACATTGATAACAAGTTTGTCTTGGTATGTTGCAGCCCTTTTCTAGGTTGTTTGCCAAAGTTTTGCGACGCATTGCAAAACATTTTTGAACAAAATCGCTATATTGTTTGAAATCGGCTATTTTGAACTTGTCCCTATCAATGTCTATTTTTACCATACAAGAATCTACATTTGGTGCTGGCATAAACATATTGCGATTGATAATTCTTGTTATATGGGCACTGCCTATACTTGATATTATTACACTGATTATACCATAATCTTTGGTACCAGCTACGGCACAGATACGTTCGCCAACTTCTCTTTGAACCATAACATAGATAGATTTGATATTGGTAGCGTGATTGATAAATTTAAAGATAATAGGTGTTGTTATATAATATGGCAAGTTGGCAACAAGGTGATATTCTCCATCAAAGTTGGCTTCGATATCTTGTATAGATTGCTCCATAATGTCACCAAAGATAACTTGGGTGTTGGGACAATCTTGCAAAGTTTCTTGCAAGACGTCTTTTAAGGTAGTATCTATCTCATAAGAAACAACCTTGTCACAAGCTTGTGCCAACTGATAAGTAAGAGTACCTGCCCCAGGACCAATTTCTAAAATTTGCTTACTTTTGTCAATATCGCCTTCTTGAACGATAGCTTTTAACAAATTAGTATCAGTGATGAAGTTTTGTCCAAATTTCTTTTTAAATTCAAAATTGTTCTTTTCTAAAATATCTTTTAACATTAATCTATCCTTAGTTTTTTGAACAACGCATAAGCATTGTCTGTTGTTGTTTTGTTAACTTTCTCGATATCAATATTTTTTAGTTCTGCAATTTTTTGCGCTACAAAGTGCGTATACTTTGGCTCGTTAACCTTGCCACGGTGTGGTTCTGGCGTTAGATATGGGGCGTCAGTTTCTATCAAGATGTTTTGCAAAGGTATATTTTTTATAACGTCCAATATTTTGTTGGCGTTTTTGAAAGTTATTATACCATTAAACCCTAGATAAAAGCCGTATGAGATAAGTTCTTTGGCTACTTCTAAACTACCACTAAAACTGTGAACTTCTGCACCATATTTGAACTTGTCTTTGTTGTTTCTTACATACTCCAAAAAGTCACCCATAGCGTCACGTATATGAAACACCATTGGTAATTGTAGCTTGTAAGCTAGGTCTATTTGACTTGCCATAACTTGACGCTGAATATCTCTATCACAAAAGTCATAATAATAATCCAGCCCTATCTCACCTATTGCGACAACTTTTGGGTGGCTGGCATTAGATATGATATAGTCTATGGCTTGTTGGTCAAAACTTGCTGCGTCGTGCGGGTGAACACCAAGTGTGCAATATATGTTGGGGTTGTCGGTAGACATTGTGATAAGTTCTTGACAATCTTTTATGTTAGAACTATTGCATATAGCAAGTTTGATATTGTCTTGGTTTAAACTTTGTATTATTTGATTGACGTTTGTTATTTTTTTGTCGTTTAGGTGACAATGTGTATCTATAATCATAATTTTACCTAACTTATTGTATCACAAATAGTACAAAATTGCATAACAAAAAACTAAACTTAATAAATATATAGATATGAAAGACATTTGGTTTTATATAATGCTAATAAGTATAAGCCTATTGATAGTTGTTGACCCGGACAACATTTTGCAAACTATGTTAAACACTAGCAAAGAAAGTTTGACACTGTGTGGCAACTTGCTTGGTATATATGCTGTATGGCTAGGGCTGATGCAAATACTACAAGACTGTGGCATAATGACAAAACTCGCTAAACTACTGTCCCCTATAACAACCAAACTATTTGGCAAGGTCGACCAAAAAACTAACGAATATATCTGTATGAATATCTCTGCCAATATGCTAGGTATGGGTGGTGCTGCTACCCCTATGGGCATAGAAGCTATGAAAGGTATGGACAACGGCAAAGGCAAATTAACTCGTGGTATGATAATGTTTTTTGTTATCAATGCTACTTCGCTACAAATTTTGCCTACAACGATAATTGGATTGAGACTTGCAAACGGTAGTGCCAACGCCGGTGATATAATTATGCCAAGTATAATAGCGACTTTAGTAACAACCCTTACTGGTATATTGCTAGTGATAATATGCGACAAAATATATAGGACAATAAAAAGATGAACAAATATATTTTACCTATAATTTTGTTAATAGTATTAATCATATCAAAAATAAAAAATGTTAATGCCTATGGCAGTTTTGTTACCGGTGCAAAAAAAAGTTTTGCGCTTGTATTAGATATTTTTCCATACATCATATCAATAATGATTATGGTACAACTAATGCGAGTAAGTGGACTGGCTAGTTTGTTGACAAAATTATTTAGCCCGATATTTAATATTGTTGGCATACCAACCCAAGTATGCGAACTTGTTATGCTAAAGCCTTTTACTGGTAGTGGCAGCCTAGCTCTACTTAATGACATATATACTACCTACGGAGTGGATAGTTATATATCTAGATGTGCAAGCGTTATTGTTGCTAGTAGCGACACGGTGTTTTATATATCAACGCTATACTTTTCTAAGACAAAAATAAAACGGCTATTGTATGCAATACCCGTTTCTCTTATAGCGTGTTTTGTTGGAGCAATAACAAGTTGTCTTGTATGCAAATTGTTTTAAACATTGCTGTTGTATACTTTACTAACGGCAGTATTGATAGAACCGTCATCGTTGTTTAGATACAACATCGGCAACACTCTTAAACCACTCTTGGCACCCTTGGTAGCTTGTACCAAAACAAGGTGTGCTTCTTTGTTTTGAGTTGGTTGAATAAATTGTATTTGTTTTGCTCTTAAATTGTATTTTTGTAAAGTTTCTAATATCTCGTCTATGCGGTCGGCACGATGTACAAAGTAGCATTTTCCGCCGTATTTAAGCAGTTTTGCCATTTCGACTACAAGTTCGGTCAAATTCATCTTGATTTCGTGTCTAGCAATGGTGATTTCTCCAGACTCGTTGGTCGGCGCACCTACTATTTTGTAGTAAGGTGGATTGCTAACAACCACATCAAAAGTCTCTTGACCTAAAGTTTTTGAACAGTCTTGCAAAGGCATATTGTAGACTTTGATTTTGTCAGACATATCATTGTACTCTACACTACGTGATGACATATCGCACAGCTCTTGTTGTATCTCTACCATAGATATATCTTGAAGGTTGTTTTTGGCACATAACAATATGCTTATCACACCACTACCTGAGCACAGCTCGACAACTTTATCTTTTGGTTTACATTTGACAAAGTTGGCAAGTAGCACACTGTCAGTAGTAAAACAATAGCTATCTGGCTTTTGTATAAGCATAAGGTTTTTGCACTGCAAGTCTTCTAGACGTTCGTTATTGTGGATTAGATTGTTTTTCATCTTTACCTTTTTTGTTAAACTTTTTATGCTTTTTGTTTTTGTTAAATGATTTATTTTTTTGAGTGTTAGTATTTTCTTTTTGTTCTTGTGGTTGAACTTTTTGCTCTGGTTGATTTTGTTTTGCAGGTTGTTTGTCTTGCTTTGGTTGAGTGTCAACTGGAGCTGGTGAGCCTTTGACCGTCTTGGTTGTTTTTAGTTGGTCTAGGTCATACTCTTTATAATTGTACGCAGCGTCGCTACCTTCTAATTTGACAGAAACTTTTTGTCTTAGATAATTTTGATAAACAACAACACCCTTGCCATCTGGGGTTGTTACTTCACTATTGATCTTAGGCATCTTGCTAGCGACTTCTGCATAGTATGGATTTTCGTACTCAAGGCAACACATAAGTCTACCACATAGCCCACTGATTTTTGTTGGGTTAAGTGACAAGCCTTGTGTCTTTGCCATTTTGATAGAGACTTTTTCAAAATCATTAAGGTATGTTTTGCAGCAACATTCTTTGCCACAGATACCAATACCGCCAACAACTTTTGACTTGTCTCTAATACCGATTTGTCTAAGTTCGATACGAGTTTTTAATTTTATTGCAAGGTCTTTGACAAGTTCTCTAAAGTCTACCCTGTTGTCAGAAGTAAAACTGATAATAACTTTGCTACCATCAAAGACATATTCTACATCGACAACTTGCATATCAAGTTTTAAATTGTCGATCATTTGCAAAATAACTTTTTGAGCTTCTTGGCTTTTTTGAATATTGTTGTTGTATTGTTTGATATCTTTTTCAGTTGCTTTTCTAACGACAGGTTTTAATTCTGAAATAATCATCGCTTGGTCAACTTGTTTGATATGAGAAGCAACTGTACCATACTCTAGCCCCCTTGCAGTTTCTACCAAGGCGCCGTCGCCGATGTTTAGTTGCAAGTCTTTTGGGTCAAAAAAGTATACTTTGCCATTTTCTTTAAATCTTATTCCTACGACTGTTATTTGCATAGGTGTTTTGCCTCCAAAATATATAGTAACAAACTATCAATCAAAGTTGTTGGGTTAACGTTAAAGTTAACTTGCTCTTTTGTTTGATAGATT
>JAZUPV010000078.1:0-4435 GCA_045605365.1 Clostridia bacterium | reverse complement strand
GGTGCATTGTCAAACACCAAGTTGCTGTGTGGCTGAATATATGTTTTTAGTTGTTCTGCAACAATATCAAAAAAGCTACATTGTTGTTTTGAATCGTCTGCGGTTATGTCGCCTTGCACATTAGAAAATAAAATTGTAGTTTTCATATTAGTTATCCTTTATCAAATTTTCTAGTTGAGATTGGTCTTCGTTGGCTTTGGCTTCTATTTCGGTTTTTCTTATCTTTTCGCTCTTTAATACAAGGTAAGTTGACAATATTTGAAATACTGATAGACTAACCAAAATCAACGATATAGATATTTCGCTACGAACAAAATTGTATATAATAAGTGCCAAACCATAAGACAATACAGTAAACACTAGTCTATACAAGCAATATGTTAGACGTTGCTCTACTTTAAAAGTTTCTGCAATGGTGCCATTACTAAAGGTAAAGACATTTTCATAAATGCCGTTTTTCAAAATTTCTTTTACGATACGTTTTATAAAATAATATATAAAGAAAGCTACTAGCGAATTCCAGAAAATCAACAATATAGATACCACTATCAAAAATATAGTTGATACCCACATTGCCACCACTTTATCTTTTACAAATGATATATATATCATAAGCACTATACCAGCTAGCAGCGTCGCTAGTGCTGAGTATAATCCTACAGAAAAGTTGCCACCTGTCTTCATAAAGATAAGTACTGGCAACAAAATATCAATTAGTCCGTCTTGAGAAAATTTAAACAAACCATACCCCACAAGTCCCATACGAATACTTTTGTAAGAGTGGGTTATTTTGAAATATTGTCTATAGCTTGCTTTGTAGTCTATTTTGCATAGAGTTTTTACTTTAAAAGACAAAATAAAACATACTGCAGCACAAGCCAAAATTATACCAAACAATACATAATAAGAAACATAGTCTATTATAAACCCAGAAAGAAATGGGCTCAGTACTCCCGCCGCCAAAGTAAGCAACGCACTAACACCGACAAACTTTTTCATTTGTTTTTTGCTGTTTTTGTCCATAGTGGCTACTTCGTATGGGAAGTAATAAAATGCGTGAGTCAAAGCATAAAAGAGTTGAGTGACAAATACCATATACAATCTATCAGCACTTATGGTAAAGACAAGTGCAGTAGAAATAAGTGCCATAACAAAACTAAGTTTGTACAATAGTCTCAAAACTTTTTCACTAGCAAACCTACTAATAACAAAGTCAAACAAAACACTCATAACTGTTTGAAACAGAGTATAGTACATAACGAAATTAAGGTCTTGTGCCATTTCGTACACATATACACTAAAAAACACACTAAAAAACACAAATATTATTTGTGTAAACAATGATATTATCTGTAGATAACCCTTTTCGCTAATTTGTTTTTTCATTTTTGTATCCTTTGTACATCAAGTATTATATCACACAAATATTGTTTTAAAAAACAAATCTTAACTAAATAAAAAACTCTTAAGCAGTTTGCTAAGAGTTTTTATAAAATATTTATTAGTCTTTGGTCAAAACTTTTTTGTGCCAAGAACGTTTGTTACAATGAGGACACTTTAGATATCTAGTTCTGCCTAAGTGCATTGCCAAGTTTACTTGTTTGTAGGTAGGCACATATCTATGTTTGCAATTTGCACATTCATAATAACCTGCGATTTGTTCTATTCTTAGAGCAAACATCGCCCCAGCAAATACAATTATTGCACCTACCACAACGAGAACTATTCTTAACCAGTCTGCCATAGGCACATAACTTGCCACAATATCTAATGTCAACATAAACAAAACAGCCATAACCCCTATAACGATCTCTGCCGCAAGAAGGTTTTTGTCGGCGTACTGTTTTTGTCTAACTAGATTGATTGTGTTAGATTCTAATTGTTTATCATAACTTGATTTTGACACAATCTCTCCACTTAACAGATCATTGATAGTTATACCCAAGATTTTGCACAGGTCTAACATTATCATAGAGTCAGGCATAGCCTTGCCAGTCTCCCATTTAGACACGGCCCTATCAGTTACATTGAGTTGTTGAGATAGTTGTAGTTGGGTTAAGTTTTTGTTTTTTCTACACTGAGCAATAAACTTGCCTATTTTTATTTGGTCCATAGTTTATCTCCTTTTGTAACTATAGTATATATACAAAAACTTCAAATGTCTATCTACTTAAAGTTGAGTTAAAAAACTTGCGGTTGAATATAAAAAAAATAAAGCCCACAAAATATTTTTGTGAACTTTATCTTTAATTATACTAAAAACAAAACACCTATTGCAGTTAACATTGACACTATAGAGCCCAACGCAAGTTAACATTGCAAAAATTATTGTTAAAATTAATATAACTTTATGCTTGTATTTTTACAAATTGCACAGATATAAATCAAACTTTTTTAATACAAATTATCTAATATTATGCTGTAGGACCAGTTGGACCTTGTGGTATTGTCAAGTTAAGCACATAGTTAGGTGCAGTACCAGTAATAGTCGCTTGCGCTTCACTACCGGGCTCACCAGTTGTAACTGTACCTATTGACAAAGTAGGCGTCAACCCATCTAAACCATCAGCACCTGTTGGTCCTGTTGGACCTATCTCACCTTGTGGACCTTGCGGACCGATTTCTCCTTGAACACCTTGTATGCCTTGTGGACCTGTTGCACCAGTTGCACCTTGTATACCTTGTACGCCCTGTATGCCTTGCGGACCTGTTGGACCTATAGGACCTGTTGGACCAGTTGGGCCTGTGACACCAGTAGACGGACCGGTAGGACCTGTTGGACCGATGGGACCTTGCGGCCCTTGTGGTCCTTGTGGCCCCCTAAAGATTATTGTGTTGTTACGACAGTTGTTGCAGGCGTTGTTGCGACAAGAATTGCAAGTATTGTTGCAGCCACACCCCCAGTTGTTAATCCAAAACATATATAATTTTGTCACTCCTTTTTTTGTTGTACGATAGCTACTACATAGTATGTTTGTCCTAGACAAAATGTTACAAAACTGCCCCATATTGACAATAGAGTACAAAAATGATACAATAGTAACATATTTAAGGAGAATAATTTAAGATATACAATGTTATTTAAACCCGTAAAAACAATGTTTGGTGCGCATTTAGTCACCACAAGAGATTTAAAAGTAAAGCCAAAAGACTTTGACTATTTGCAAAGTTGGCGACCTTTTATTGACCGCAGAACTATGAAGATAGGTTTTGAGCATATCGATTCAAAACTACCTACCATACCTGCACAGTTTGATAGATTTACTATTTCTGGTACAGACACTATCATAACTAACAAAAACAACATAGTAGGCATCATCACACGTGATGGCGAAGTGTTTCAACCTGAATTTACATCTTTGTCAAACTATGGCAAATACGCAGTGGTAACCCACGGCACACTAAAAACACCTAGCGAGTGCGGTGTAATAGAACTTGACACTGGCAAATATACCATACCGCCAGTTTATAGAAAGATTACGCCTAGCGTTTCTCCGCTAAACAGCAAAGTTATAGAAACTTTTTGTGCAGAATATGACGACAACTCTCAAGAAATACTAACCCCACAAGGCAAGGTCGTTGTACCAAGAGACGCACAAGAAGTTGACGGACAATTATTTGACTTAAACACAGTCTACACTTATTTTGACCCAAAACAAAATGCCTATGTTTTGGTCGACAACAAAGGCAACCAAATGCTAAAGACTATGGGCGAATTTAGTATACATCACGACGTGATTATCGTCAGTCACCTTGGCGGTTCTCGTGTATTTGCCAAAGGCGAAACTGGTCTATTACAAGACATTATGCACAGCCCAGACGGCAGACTAACCTACCTTGGTCACGGCGAACAAGATGGCGAGAGATTGTTTAAACAAGAAATAATCACTTCTAAAAAAGACGCTCAAGGTCAACCAATCAAACAACACAAAATAGTCAATCAGTTTGGTCAAGAGATAACACCTGCTTATCAAGATGTGGCGATGTTTGACGACGACTATTTTAAAATACAACAAGACGACCACTGGGGTCTTGTAGATAGACAAACTGGCGAGATAGCTCTAGAACCTACTTATGAAGAACTATTGCCACTATACAATAGACCAAACTTTGCCAAAAAAGATGGCTTCTGGGGAGTGCTAGGCAAGGGTCCACAATTTAAAGAAGTTGTACCTTTTGAATACACTATGAACGCTATCCACCGTAGACACCTAACTATGGACGCAACCAACAGCCAAGGTCAAGAAGTTAGTATCGAAATAGGTAAAAATCGTGTACACGTTAGCACATACAACCCTACACAAACAGACCCTATCGATACACAATCTTTTATGGATACTTATCAAAAGGTTGAGTAATAAAAAAAGACTTGAATATTCAAGTCTTTTTTTATTACTCAACCTTTTGATAAGTATCCATAAAAGATTGTGTATCG
>JAZUPV010000077.1:0-2704 GCA_045605365.1 Clostridia bacterium | reverse complement strand
TATTGTCTAGGTCGGCTATTGTACGGGCGACTTTAAGTATTCTGTCATGGGCTCTTGCACTTAGTTTAAACTTGTCAAAAGCCTGCTCCATAACAAGCTGTTGTTGTTTGTCTAACTTGCAATACTTTTTGATCATATTGTTATTCATCTTGCTATTGTTATAAATAGCCAAGTTATGATAACGCTGACGTTGAAAGTCTCGTGCACTTTCTACCCTGCGTTTTATATCTTGAGAACTTTCTTCTACAAGTTCATTAGACAATTCGTCAAAGGTCAAACTATCTACTTCTACATGTAGATCAATTCTATCCATAAGAGGACCACTAATTTTGTTAAGGTACCTGTGTATTTGCATAGGTGTACATTTACACTCGTGCACTTTGCTACCATAATTGCCACAAGGACAAGGATTCATACTGGCAATCATAGTAAACTGCGCAGGATACTCTACAGTTTGAGTATTGCGGGCTATTGTTATAACACCGTCTTCTAAAGGTTGTCTTAGAGTTTCTATAGTATACCTAGAATATTCTGGCAACTCGTCTAAAAATAACACTCCATTGTGAGCAAGGCTAATTTCTCCAGGTTTGGCATTTTTGCCACCACCGGTTAAGGCAACTGTTGTCGCTGTATGGTGTGGGGCTCTAAAAGGTCTAGTTGTTACAATACCAACCTTATTGTCCAACACCCCAGCCACACTATGTATTTTTGTCACTTCTAATGCTTCTTCAAAAGTCATCGTTGGCAATATCGAAGCAAAGCACTTGGCTAGTAGTGTCTTGCCACTACCAGGCGGCCCTATCATAAGTACATTATGACCGCCAGCGGCAGCTATCTCAAGGGCACGTTTTGCTGTGGCTTGACCTTTGACCATACTAAAGTCATAGTTTGATACAAATTGGTTTATTGCTGACTGATAACTTTTAAACTCAATAGGTTTTAGTTCTGTTTCGCCGTTAAAATATGTTATCAACTCTTGCAAGGTCTTGATTGCAAAAATCTCAATACCTTGTATAAAGCTCGCCTCTTGATAATTGTCATAAGGTATAAAAATCTTTTTTACACCCAAATCTTTTGCAGCAATAAGCATCGGCAATAATCCATTTATTTTTCTTACGCTGCCGTCTAAAGATAGTTCTCCTACAAAATAACAGTCTTTTATGTTGTCGACAGATATTTGGTTGGTAGCAGATAGCAACCCTACCGCTATAGGCAAATCATAAAAAGAACCTTCTTTTTTTATATCAGCAGGAGCTAGATTGATAGTTATCTTGTCTATAGGGAATTTTAAGTTGCTGTTTTTTATAGCAGATCTTACACGTTGTTTTGATTCTTTGATAGAAATATCCGCAAGACCAACAACATCATAACTAGGCAAACCTTTGTTGATGTCAACTTCTACTTTTACCATATAACCGTTTAGCCCAGATAGACCAAAACTATTAACTATAGAAAGCATAGCCTACTACCTCCTATCTTAAAAAACTATTTTTAGTGTAGCCCAATAAAAAAAATAAAACAACTAAAATAACCCAACTTTGCCAAAAAATAATTACATATATTATATATGTAAAATATTTATGTAGTTTTTTGTTATTAATTTACTTATACAAAACTGATTTTTGACATAAAAAAAGAAAGGTCAATGACCTTTCTAATTTTATCTTCTTTCTTTGATTTTTGCTGCGTTACCAGTTCTGTCTTTAAGATAGAACAATTTAGCACGTCTAACTTTACCTTTCTTAATAACCTCAATTTTATCAATTTTTGGGCTATGTAAAGGGAAAGTTCTTTCAACGCCAACGCCAAATGAAATTCTTCTAACTGTGAAAGATTCTCTTACGCTGCCGTTCTTTCTTGCGATAACAACGCCTTCATAAGCTTGAATTCTTTCTTTGTTACCTTCGATAATCTTAACGTACACTTTAACAGTATCGCCAACTTCAAATTCAGTAACATTTTCTTTAAGATTTTCTTTCTCAATGATGTCGATAAGATTCATGACTTATACCTCCCTATTAAACTAAATGTTCGTGCCCGCAAGTCAATAAAAACTGCATTTTGGACAGAGGACCATCCGAAGTCGTAAAAGAGTTTACCACACTATATATAAAAAATCAAGTGTTTTTTGAAAATATTATAATAATTTTAAACATTTTTTATACAAGTTAAAAAACAGCTCAAAAGTAGGCTTTAAAAGCCGAGATTTTGCTTATTTTGGACAAAAAATGAAATTTTGCTTGACATGAAAAAAAAAAAAAAAAATCGTATAATAACAGCGAAATAGAGATAACAAGGCGATGTTATCCCAAAAACAAAGGAGAAAAATTATGAAAGAAACAAAATCAGTACAAGTTTACCCAGACAACGATATCATCAACAAAAGAATTGAGATTTGGGGTTGTTTTGGCTGGGAGCTACTATCTAACCAAAGACAACAAGAAGAAGACGGAAATATGATAAACACATTTGTTGTTTTAACTTTTCAAAGAGAAAAGAGCGAACCTTGGTATCCTGAAGTAAGCAAACTTGAAAAAGAATTTTATGCAGCTTTAGAAGAATATCAACAATTAGAATCTCAAGCACCAAGCGGCATCATTGGTGGCGTATTCTCAATGTTTGGTGGTGGCAAGAAAAAAGAAGCTGAGAGAGTTGCTAAAATGCAAGAACTTAGCAAGAAAGCTGACAAACTTGCAGAAAAAGC
>JAZUPV010000076.1:0-8686 GCA_045605365.1 Clostridia bacterium | reverse complement strand
ACAATATCTCAATGGTACATAAAATCAAAGGTGAACCTGTCGATGAAGAAGAAATTGATAAACTTCTTGCTAAATTTGAGTTGACCGCTCAAAAACACAAACGTTGTGATGAGCTTAGCGGTGGTCAAAGGCAAAGGGTAGCTATCATAAGAGCTATAGTCAAAAAGCCTAAACTTATCTTAGCTGATGAGCCAACAGGAGCATTAGATAGCAAAACCGGTGAAGAAATCTTTAAAATACTGAAAGACCTATCTAAGCAAACACTAGTAGTTGTAGTAACACACGACCTAGAGTATGCAGAACAATTTGCAGACCGTATCATAGAAATTAAAGACGGTCAAGTAGCAAAAGATACTAAACCAAAGATAAAATTTGTCCATAAAAAAGACCATATCAGCAATGATCTAAAACACGGTTCTTTTAAATTTAAAGATTTGTTTAGACTAGGTATGTCTAATTTAGGCAGCCGTTGGAAAAGATTAGTGTTAATGCTAATGGTGTCAGTTTTGGCATTTAGTGTGTTGGGATTAACTTTTACTTATTATTCTTTTGATAAAGAAAAAATTATTATAAATACTATGTATGCCGACAATGCTAGTCACTTTTTTGTATTAACAAGTCAGTCTAATGAATATTATCTTACAGATGAAGGTCTGCAAAACTTAGAAAAAAAATATAAACGTAAGTTTTATATCGTTAACGAAAATTTGCAATTTGAAATGGATGAGAATAGATTAAATATTATCCCTGAAGATGGTAGTCATTTTTATACAGAGTATGGTGATAGATATATTAGCTACAATACTATGGAACTAAATGAACAAATTGCAAAAGATCTTAATGTAGAACTATTATGTGGCAATTATCCAAGCAATGATAATGAAATAGTAGTAAACGAATATTTTTATATAGATATGCTTGACCACGACTTTTATGGATTTGATAATGGAGTATTAGGCGAGTATATTATAGAAAAGCCAGAAGATTTGCTTGGTAAACAAATAACATCATCTCAATATTGTGATTATCCTGCTAATTTTACTATAGTTGGTGTATTGGATACTCACTTTGACGAACAAAAGTATGAAATTCTTAGACAAGTTGGAATTGTTGGTGGTCTTAAAGAAAACTACCATTATAACATGCTAAAATCAAGCAAAGACTCTACAACTTCTTTTGGGCTAAATAATTTAATGTTTATAAACGAAGGTTTTTATGAAAGACACTTAAAAGTAGAAGATACTTCTAACGGAGAAAAAATTTTTAGAACTTTACCGCTTTATACAACTCAAAGCCATCAAGACCACAAAGTTGAAACCCCTATGCATCATGGAGAGAATATTTCAACACTAAATTATATTGGTTCAAATTATAATATTGTTTGGAAAAATGGTGTAGAAAAACAATCTTTAGCAGATAATGAATTTGTACTAACTTTTAATACTGATAACTCAGTTTCAAATAAAAAAGGTATTTATAGTATTGTTCATCAAGGCAAGACATTGTTTGACCATATTGAAGACAGAACTGGGCAAATTTATTTGTCAGAAACTGGTCTTGCGGGTTTTCCAGGTATAAATTATGCAGACAATGATTATGTTAAACAAGCAGTAGAAGAAATATTTAATACTATTGTATTTGACAATTATAGTACTTTTTATATGGATATTAACCTTACAGAAGATATTGTAATAGGCGCAAGATATGAAAAGCCTATGAAATTGGTAGGAGTAGCAATAAGCAAAGAAGATGCCTTAGACACTACTGGTATGATAGTATCTAAAAATCTTATTGATGACCTTACTGATTTTTATAGAACAGGTGATTACTATGCGTGTGTTACTGGAGCGACTACAAAAAGTGCAGATATTAATTTGTTAAAAACAATAACAAGTTATGACAAAGCATATCGTATACAAAGTATGTACATTGATGGTATGGATAGAACTGAGCAAGTTTTGGGTAGAGTTGCACAATTTACTTTGATTGGTGGTGCGGTTATGGCATTGTTTGCAGGGTTACTATTCTATAGTTATATTAGTGTAATTATAGATGATAAGAAAAAGCAAACGGGCATATTACGTTCGCTTGGTGCTAGCAAAAAGGATATAGCAATATTATTTTTAATAGAAAGTATATTTTTATCATTAATAATACTTGTAATGTCTAGTATTTTAACTGCAGTGTTAGGTACAGTATTTAACAATTTGCTTATTAATGATTTTGGATATATGTTTAGGGTATTATCATTTGGCTTGCCATCAATATTGGTAATACTAGCAGTAACGTTAATTATATCTGCAATAGCTACAGCGATACCAGTTTTTAGATTGTCAAAACTAAAACCTATCGAAGCACTTAAAGATAATTAATTAAAAAAGACACTTGTATAAAGTGTCTTTTTTTGTTGCTATATAGTTGTTAGTGTGTATATAAAATTATTCTAGTTTTCAAAGGTATAATATTCGCCGTTGTTTAGACCGATTTCTATAAGGTTGCCGCTAGTTGGCTCGTAGCCGTGTATATGTTTAAATATTCTGCCAATACCCCTATGAGATACAGCAAGAATATTTTTGTTAGGGTAGTTAGTTTTTATGTACTGCATAAAAGAATTTGCACGAGTTTTTAACTGTTCGATAGTTTCTACGCCGTCGTGTTTTAGCTCTTGAGTTATATGCCAAAAAGGTGCTAGGTCTAGTTTTGTTTCGTCGCTTAGCTCTAGGTCTCCATAGTATCTTTCGTTAAGTCTATCGTCTACAATTATCTCTACGTTGTGATACTGGTTGATAATTTGGGCTGTTTGGTAGGTACGCTTTAAGTTGGATACAAATATTATATCAAAGTGTATGTCTCTAAACTGTTCGGCAGCTTGTTGTGCTTGTTGTTTGCCAAGGTCTGTTAGGTTAGAGTTGCCGCCCAAAATATTTTGTACGTTATATTCGGTTTGACCGTGTCTTACAAAGTAAATCATATTATTTCAAACTCCTATACTATTAGTATATAACATTTGGTGTTGTTTGACAAATTGCTTTTTGTGGTATTAAACAAAAAAACACCACCTTTTTATAGGTAGTGTTATGTTTTTTAGATATGAAATTTTCTACTAGCGTCTGCACGCAATGTTTTAAAACCAAACACAAGTGTACCAAATATAGCAAGAGCACACAAGCATAGGTTGATTTGGTTAAGTAGTTTAAACGTGTCAAACTTGGCAAGTACCATAACCAAAGATAGTATAAACAACAAAACATATACTACAAAGAAAGTTGAAATAAAATTTGCACGTTTTTTTGTTATCAATGTTATCATAATCATAACTGTTGCGGCTGTGATTGCGATAGATGGCAAAACATATTTGATAAGCCAATCGCCCCCAGCGATAAGGTTAGACGATAATAGTATTGCAAGTATACCTACAAACTGAAAGAATATCTTTTCAAACATACTACGGTCGCTTAATATATTGTGACCAACAAGTATCCATACATATAACAAACTAGCCATAACAACTAAACACCACCACACTGGGCTATTGTCATAAGTTAAAAAGTTTATAAAAAAGCATACGCCGGCGATACTTATTGTCAAAAACAAAAATAGTTTAAAGATAAAATATCTTGTTTTTAATGTTTTGTCACTAGATGTACGAGTTAGATAAAACTCGCTGTTGGTTTTTTGGTTAGTTTCTTCTAAGTCGTTGTAGCATAGTGGGCAATACTTTTGTTTGCTATCTGTATCTATATTGCATTTGTTACAGTGTTTCATAGTTGCGCCTCCCAATAGTTGCTACTTATATTTACTTTTAGCCCAAGGCTGGCAAGAGTAGTAAAGAACTCTCTTTCTAGATTGTTTTCTACAAACTGACGAGTGATTGTGATGTTTGTTTGGTTGTTATAGGTGATAACGCTCATCTGTTGTTTGCAAGTATAAGTTGGGGCTATAGCCATATTAAATTCTTTGATATATGGTGTGGCGCTTGTTGGCATATCAGCTATACCAATGTTGCTGATGTTGCCTGTTTGCAAGTTTTCGCCAACTCTTGCGTAAGTTGTGCTAATTGCAAAGTCTTTTACAAACAGCGGTACTATTTTAAGCAACCAGTTGCGTTCAATCTTGACATTGTCGTGGATTAGTGCGTCAAGTCTTTCTTTAGATACGCCTTCTTTGATTTGTCTTGTACAAGTCTCTATACAACCTTTTAGGTCCAAAGGTTGCTCAAAGTCGTGCACAGGTCTTGCAAACAAAGAGAAGTTTCTCAAAGTCTTGCTAGGGTAGTGCTTGCGCATATCGGCAGGGACAAGTATGCTTATCTTTTTGTTTTTAACTTTTTTGTGACGGATAAAGTTGTTGTATAGACAAAACATATATAATCCTGTCAAAAAGCCTGTTATTGTCGCATTGTATTCTTTGGCAAGTTTTTTTAGTTTGTCACAGTCAACTCTACCAGTTGTTATACCATAACCGTCATAGTCAAAAGGTGTGCCGTCTGTTTTAAAAGGACGTTTTTCTTTTGGTAGTTTTTTAGATTTGGTCTTGTAGTTTTCTACATAGTTATCGGCTTCGTCATCGTGAGTAAAAGGTGCTAGGGCAGATTTTACTTTGCCTTCAGTTTGAATATCTTTGCCGGTAAGTAGTAGGTATTCTATTATAATAAACTTAAACACCTGCAATACACCGTTGCCGTCTGACAAAGCGTGAAAGTTAACTATAGATATTTTGTTGTCTCTGTAGTAGATTTTAAACAAATAGTCATTGTTTTCTTTTAAGTCGATATAACGCAAAAAGTTTGGTTCTTCTTCTCTTATGATAAATGGCTTGTCGTTTTGTTCAAGATAATACCAAAACAACCCTTTTTTTAGTTTTGTTTTAAAAGTAGGTGTTCTAGACAAAACAATGTCAACAGCTTCTTGTAGTTTGTCTTTGTTTACATTTTCGTTTAGTACACACGAAAAGCAAAAAACATTTGGTCTGCGTTCGTTAGTGATAGCAGGGTAAAGTTTTGCTGCGTTGTCTAGCGGATACCAGTTTTTCTTTTTCATCTAATCCTCTTTTTATATAAAATTGTGCCAAGGTTTATATAAAAATCTAGCACACAATATGCAATTATAATTTATTTGATATTTTTATTATAATAGACAATTTGATTAAAACCAAACATTTTACGCAAAATTTAAAATAATTTATTTAAAATAAGGTTGTTTTTTATAAAAAAACAAAATTTTTTATTCTCGATTTTGGCAAAAATTACAATGCAAAAAACTTTTTGCAAAATTTTACAAAAAAATCTAAAATTAGCCCTTGAAAAATGTTTTTTTATGTAGTATAATCAAGACCTAATGAGGTGACAAAATGTATACAGAAGCAGTTGTAGAAGAATATATCAAAGCATATAGAGAAGTAAAAGACGTAAAATATATCGGTGTTGCACAAACAGACAAACCAAACGCACAAGGTTTTAGAGATACAATTATATTGGTTGGCAACGACACTTTGATCAATGCAAAAATCATCGCCAACGGCAACCAAACAGTTGGTACTTGTGCTATTGGTTTTAAAGGTGACGAACTTAGAGTTCAAGCTATCAAAGTTGCAGACCAACATAGAGACAAGGGTATCGGTAGCGCCATAATTGGTCTTGCCAATGACATCGCTAGAGCCAACGACAAAGAGATGATGACAGTAAGTAGCCTACCTAGTGCATTACCTTTTTATATAAGTCAAGATTTTAAACTAGACACTACAGAAAGCAACAATCAAGGTATCTTTTGTCTATGCAGACCTGTTTATGAACAACCACAAACAAGCAGATTTGAAACAGTATCTTGTGACCAAACAAAAACTTGTCCATTTGCAACAATGACAACCAATCTTAATCAATAATAAAAAAATAAAAAGACCTAAATTGTTAGGTCTTTTTTTTGTTGTTAAAATTCACATCTTGCTAGGGTAGTTGGTACACGTTGAACACATTCTTCAATAACGACATTGCTATCTCCAACATATTTTAACAAAGTTTCAAAGTTGTTTCTGTTGTGTAGTATACGTGTCTGGCTAGAAGATTGTGCAAAGTGGCTTGCCCAATAGTGAGCCTGTGCAAACGAGTCACCATATATAAATACTTTTAACTCGCTTGGTGTATTAGAAATGTATTCGTTAAAGCTTTCATCTACAGCTTGAGTTGTATAAGAATAAGTGTGTGTGATAGATGGGCAGGTTTCTTTTAAGTATTCTGTCAAAAACAATGTGCCTGCAAGGTCGCCACTACCAACATAGCTAGATAGCTCAAAGTCTTGAGCTATTGTTATATTTTTTGTTGGCAATAATTGTTTGATATGGTTCATAACGTCTACATAGCCATAATAACTACCTAGTTTATTCCAGTGAGTGTCATATTTAAAATAGATTTGACCTTTATCTTTGTTGGCTACCAAGTAGTCTTTGCCGTAGATAACAGTTGCAGGGCAGTTGTTAGCGATCAAATATTCTACCAATTGGTCACAGTTGGTATATTCTGCGTGATACAACTTGTCATATTCTGGATATATCATTTGTTTTTCTGGTGCTAGGTATACGATATATTCTTTGCCAAGAGATTTTAACTTGTTATATTTTGTTACAATGCCATCATAGATTGATTTTAGTTGAGCATTTGATAGTTTGTTTTGTCCGCTAACAGCTTTGCGTGTGCCGTAGCCTTCGTAAAACAACCAACCATCTTTGCCTACAGAAGTGTTTGTAGGTAGTATAGAAGATTTAAATACTTTATACTCTACCAAAGAGTATTGTTGTACTATTGTAGATTTATAAGGGAAGTGGTCGTTGTAATATTCTTCAAAAGCTCCACTAAAGGTAGGGTATTTCAAAAACAAATCTTGTATCTCTGGTAGTTTTGCCAAAACTTTTTGTTCGTAGTTTTTGCCGGCAGATGCGCCACACAGCATAAATATAGGGAAGATACTTATTATAATAGCAAAAACTATCACAAACACTAATTGTATGATGTTGATTTTTTTAGGTGTTTTTGCTTGCGGTGTTGTAGTATTTTCTTGTTTCATAATTAAACCCTCCTTTTGTTAGAATTGTGCATAAATAAATGGACTAGCCGTACCTGACAATAATATCGGTATGCAAGCCACCATAACTATTATCAATAGTGTGTACACTGTTATAGTATAGGCATTGATAAGTTTTTTGTTTTCGGTTTTGTCGATTTTTTGTTTTATGTATTGTAGTAGTGGGGTACAACCAACAACTCCAAACACAGCAAGTATTATTGTTGCCCAAGAGATAACCGGCATCAAGCCAGCCCAACCGTGTATAAACAACATACTGCCTAAATATTCAAAGGCATATACAATGTTAGGTGACCTAAAGAACACCCAACCAATCAGTACAATAAATAGTGTATAGATATGTTTGATGACTCTAGGCGTTTTGTCCAAGAGTTTTTTTATCGGTGGTAGTTTTTCTAATATGATAAATAATCCGTGCCATACTCCCCATACTAAATATGGTAGGCTAGAGCCGTGCCAAACACCGCTCAGTACAAAAGTAGTAAATAGCGCTATATACATACGTACAAGACCTTTTCTGTTGCCGCCCATTGGTATATATACATAATCTCTAAACCAGCTAGATAGTGATATGTGCCATCTACGCCAAAATTCTTTTATGCTGCTAGATATATAAGGATGGTCAAAGTTTTCTTTGTAGTCAAAGCCAAGCATCTTGGCCATACCTATCGCCATAGAAGAATAACCCGCAAAGTCAAAGTATATCTGCAAAGCATACATAAATATACCTACCCAAGCAGTTGCTCCGCCAAGTGCACTTGCTGGGTTAGAAAAAACTGTATCAGCAATCTTTGCAAAATAAGTAGCAAATATTACTTTTTGTCCAAGACCTATCAAAAATCTCTTTAACCCTTGACAAAAGCTATCAAGTGTTATTGGACGATTTTCTATCTGGTCGTGAATATCTTTGTATCTAACAATAGGTCCAGCTACAATTTGAGCAAAAAACGAAAAGTAAACGCCAAACTTGATAAAATTACGTTGAGCTTTTATGTCGGCACGATAGACGTCTACGATATAAGATATCGCTTGAAAGGTATAAAAAGATATACCAATAGGCATCGCAATACGTAAAACACCAATGCTTTTTGCACCAAACAAAGCAATAAACATATTAAATAAGTTGTTAAGCGACATAAAGTATTTAAAAAAGAATAACAACAATAAATTAAATACTACGCCAACAACCATAAAACGTTTGTGTTTGTTTTGTTCTCTATATTTGTCTATGCCAAGCGCCAATAGATAGTTAATCAACATTGAACCTACTAGCAACAATATAAATATAGGTTCGCCAAAGGCATACAAGATAATATTGACAACAAACAAAAATATGTTTCTATAAGATGTCTTTCTTAAAATAAAATATATCCCCAACAACAATGGTAGCATTAAGAACATAAAAATAGTACTATTTATAAACATTATTAAGTCTCCGACAATAATGTATCATAAATTTTGATTAAAACAAACTTATTTTGTATTTTTTTTCTAAAATTCACCAACAAAAATATCTTTATATTAAAAGGTATAATCTGCTGGTTTTAGTTTGACAAATAGACTGCGTCTATGGTATTCTACCAACGAAAATAATTGTACAATCAGAGCGTTCA
>JAZUPV010000075.1:0-14638 GCA_045605365.1 Clostridia bacterium | reverse complement strand
CATATAAAAAACACTTTTTCAATAGACAATTTTCAAAAATTTGAGATATTTTTTTATAAAAAAGTTGGTTTGTAAAAATTAATAAATTTTTGTTTGATTTTAAAGATTTTTTATTGATATTTTTACACAAAATATTTTTTAAATTATGTTAAAATTAATATGTCAAAGTATCTATATATAAATACAAAATAAAAAAAGCTGGGGCGGTGTTGCTCCAACTTTTTTTTGTTATCAAATTAAAATTATTCTGCTTTTGTCTTTGGTGTGATTATTAGATAACGGTTTGGCTCTTCGCCTTCGCTATGAGTTGTAACTGTATCGTTGTCACTTAAAGCTGTATGAATAATACGTCTTTCATAAGCAGTCATAGGTTCTAGTTCTACTGGTCTATTTTCTTTAACTGCTTTTCTTGCAAGTCTTTCTGCTAAAGAAATTAAAGTTTCTTGTCTACGTTGTTTGTAGTTTTCTACATCAAGATAAGCTTTTGTTCTGTATCCGGCGTTTTTCAAAACCATTGACAATATATATTGCAATGAGTTAAGAGTTTCTCCCCTATAACCGATAAGATCGTGGACTCTATCACCCTTTACGTTGTAGTTGATACCGTCTTTAGTTTTTGTAGTAGTGATGACAGTTTCGATATTAAGTTGTTTGAATAAACCTTTCAAAAATTCTCCACCAACAACAACTGCGTCGTCAATGTTTTCTTCTTTTTTTGATTTGGCTGGTTTTTGTTCTACAACTTCTTGTTTTTCTTCTTGTTTTTCTTGTTTCTTTTCAGCTTTTTTAGTTTCTTTAGATTCTTTTTTAGATTCTTTCTTTTCTTCTTTAGCTTCTTTTTTAACTTCTTTTTTTGCAGGTTTTTCAGTTTCTGGTTCTTCAAGAGTTATTTCAACTTTTGCCTTTTTGAAAAGACCGCCTTGTTCTAAAATCTTAATGTCTACTTGTTCTTGTGTAGCGTTAAGTTGTTCTAGACCTTCTTTGATTGCTTTTTCTACATTTTTTGCTGTAACTGTTATAGTTTTCATGTTTACCTTTTTCCCTACCTTCTATAATCTACTCTTATCTCTTGTTCACGTTTTTTATCTTTTTTTGCTTCGACAGCGTTGATAATCAATGTGCATAGTGGAGTAAGTAATGTTGACATTAAAGAGTTGATAATAATATATACTGAGAACATTGCTGAAGATGTCATTGTAAATAAGAACATCATCGCTGGCATTAATATCATCATAACCCAGTTGGTTGCAGGTTGAGTTTGTTTTTCACCCATCTTTTTCATAAGTTCACGTTTTTCTTTTGGTGGGCGTTGTGACAATCTCATAAAGAATTGTGATAAGAATGTTACAATAACTGCAAGTATAGGTAAGATATAATAACCATTGCCGCCTTTATATTCTAAAGTAAGTTTGCCCATTACTTTGTCATACTCTGCTTTGTCAGCTTCGTATTTTGTTTTGTAATCAGCTGCTTTTTTGTCATATTTGATACCGGCAGCGCCGATATATTCGTCATAACTTGGTATAACAGAAACTACTGTATCTGCTCTCCAAACGTTTTTTACCCATAGCCAAGAATCACCAATCTTTCTGTACTTAGAGATAACTGCTTGGTTTGCTTCGTTGGTAGCTATAGTATATTGCTCAGTTGTAACCAACTCTAAAAGTTGTTGTTCGGTTAAACCAACGTTTGCTGCGTCTTGTGATAGGTCATAAACATAACCATCTATTTTTGCATCGTATACTGCGTAATACTCAGTTTTTAGTTGTTCGTATTGGTCTTTTATCTTAAATTTTGAGATATTGCCAAGACCTGAGTATAATGTAAAGAATACTACAAGTGTAAGTATTAAGTTGATCATCATAACAAGGCAAGAGCCTGTTACGTTATAATTGTTTTTCTTATAAAGTTCTGCTTGTTTTTGTTGTAATACTTTTTGATTGCTTCCATAACGTTTTGCTAGTTTGTCCATCTCTGGCTTTAGATATGTTTGCATACGAGATGTTTTTGCAGCGGCTGAACGTTGTAGATAATCAAGTGGTGATAATAAAAGTTTTAAAACTATAGTAAAAACAACAATTGCCCATACATAGTTAGGTATACCGTTATAAAATATCTTTATAAGGCTTTCCCACATACCTTTTGGCCAAGCAGCAAGTAATGCGCTTAAAGTAGCCATTTAATATCTCCTTTGATATTAGGTTTTACTGGGTCATAACCACAATTTTTGTTCCAAGGATTGCAACGCAAAATTCGCCATAATGTTAAAAAACTACCCTTGATGATACCGTACTCTTTGATTGCATCTAGCCCATAGCTAGAACAAGTTGGAGTAAATCGGCAACTCTTAGGTAGTAGAGGTGAAATAAAAAATTTATAAAAATAAATCAAACCTAAAAAGATAAGTCTTATAGGGTAGGTTATAACAAATATAACCTTTCCAAAAAAAGTTTTATTTTTCATACTATTCGTTCAACAACTCAGCTTTTAACAAAACCTTGTACATTTGGTCTCTCATATTGTCATAAGAAAGATTTTCTATACCTTGTCTTGCTACAAAAATATAATTGTTGTCTTGATTAACTCTATTTATAAATTCTTTAAACAAATGTGATAGTTGGCGTTTTATTTTATGTCTTACTACACTATTGCCTACTTTGTTGCTGATAGAAAAACCAACTTTGATATTTTTTAGTTTAGTCTTGACATACACAACGCTCAATATTTTGTTTGAGACAGTTTTACCTTTTTTGTATATGTAATTAAACTCTTTATTCTTTTTTAGTCTATATTGTTTTCCTAACATACAATCCTTAAAATTAAATTATCTTATGCTGATAATTTTGCTCTGCCTCTGTTTCTACGATTTTTTAAAACTTTTCTGCCACCTTTAGTAGCCATTCTTTTTCTAAAACCGTGAACTTTAACTCTTTTTCTTTTGTTTGGTTGGTAAGTTCTTTTCATTTTTTCGCTCCTTAAAAGTTTTTTTTATATAGAAAGTCAAATAAAGCCTCATAACAAAAAAACTTTTTGACATACTATAATCTTAAATAGACAAAGTAATTATATATTAACAAGCCTGAGTTGTCAACTATAAATTAAGTCTAATCTTATCTAAAAACCTACCAAAAAACCGACTTTTTTAGAGTAGAAAGTGCCAAGATAACCACATTTTGTGGCAATTTATTTGACTAATAGCAAAATATTATATAAAATTATTTTAGTATTAATATTTGGGGGATAAATATGAATATTTTAGAATTACTAAAAAAAGGCGAACCAGTTTTCGCTGAAGACGCTGTAGAAGGCAAAAAAACTCAAACACTTGTTTCTACAATCAATGCTAACTTTGCACAAATGGCTCAAGCTATTGTAAATTTTGACGAATATGCAAATTCTCAATTAAACGGCGAAGTTAACCACAAAATTGTTATGGCAAAAAGTTTGATTAACTATTATCCAAACTGGCAAGGTCTAAAACTTGCTTGTGACGAAGTAGCTAAAGAAGAAGGTAAGAAAATTGCAGAATACACTGCAGTAAAAACAACTCTTATCAATAACTTAAAAGCTTTATTACAAGCTGTAGCTAAAGAACCAGCTGTAAGTACTTATGACTTGTTTGAAGGTGATTTCAAAAAATGTAAAGAAGGTCACGAAGTAATTATTCTTGGTGCTCACAACACTAACATCATCGAAGAAATGATTAATACATTTGAAACTGAGTTAGTAGTTAATGGTCACTATGAAGAAGTAGGTCCAAAAGAACTTACTGCAAATTATGTTAACGTTACTCAAAACGTAGATATGTGTACAATCCAAGCAAATTCTATCTATGCTAACAAACCAAACAAAGTTCAAAAAATCTTAGCATCTGTTGCTACAATGCAAGAAATTGGACAAAAGGTAGTTTTCTTTGAAACTTATGTTAAAGATATGATTATCGTTGGCGTAAAAGAAAAAGATATTGCTAACTTCCGTAAAAATTTTGAAAAACAATATATTCCACTAAAGAAATCTCTTCAAAAAGAACTTAAAGTTAACTTTGTAGAAATTTGTGATCTTGTTACAGATGAAAGTAGTTATGGTGATGCAGACTTAGAACAAACTCATTCTTTCCAAGAATATCAAGAACCTACAGCTGAACCAGTAGCTGAAGTAACTGAAGTTGCTCCACAACCTACAGAAACAGTTGATATTGATGATGTAGAAGCTTAATAATAATAAAATTAAAAACAAGGGTTAAAAATAATCCTTGTTTTTTTTTGTTAAAAATACCTTGGGCTACTTTTGGTATAACCTAGATGTTATAATTATAGTAGGAGGTATATTATGAAGAAAAAACTATCTATATTAAGTATTTGTTTGATAATGATTTTTAGCAGTGTATGTTTGGTGGCGTGTGGCAAAAACGAAACAGAACAAAACTGGCTAAAAGAAGGTGCTTGGACCCAAATATATGTATATAAAGGCCCCGGTAAATTACTAGATATGAACTGGGATAGTTATAACCAAAAAGGTACAGCTACTATAACAGATACAGATTTTAGTTATACATTAGATTATATAGACTTATACAAAAATGATTCTAATTACAAATCTTCTTCAACAGGTTTGCCAAGTAATTATACTGGTAGTGCGGTCGCTTTTGAAACACTTGATGGCAAACTTTGGGTAAGAATAATGTATACTTCAACTTCGACATTTTTGTTAGTAAGATATTATTGATGTTTTTATAAATAATAGATTTTTTTTATAAATCAAATATTTTTAAGTTCTTATAATTATTTTAATTGCTAACATCTATAAAAGTTAAACAAACTTTTAATAATATTTTTTAATCAATCTTGTTATATTTAAGTCTATTATAAAAATAACTAAAACAAAACAAATAACAAACTTAACAACAGTCCTAAAACCCTAAAAAAACTTTTGTACATAATAAGTATACACCTTATTTTGTACCAATAATAAAACTGTATGACATAATTTAAATAAAAAAAATCTAGTCATTTTTTTGACTAGATTTTATTTTTTATATTTGTTAGTTGATAATTCTTACAGGCAATATTAGGTAAACATACTCGTCACCTTCGTTTGGTGTGATGATACAAGGGCTAGATGGCATATTAAAGCTAATCTTAACAAATTCATCTGGTATAACTCTTAAACTTTCTGTAAAGTATCTTGAGTTAAAGGCTATTACTAAATCTGTACCTTTAAGTGAAATACTGATATTTTCTTTGATGTTACCTATATCTGAGTTAGAAGTAAGAGTAAGTAATTTGTCTTTTATATCAAACTTAACTAGGTTATTTCTGTCTATACGAGAAAGAATTGATGTTCTATCTAAAGCATCTTCTAGTTGAAGTTTGTTAACTGTAAGATTGGTTGTAAAATCTTTTGGTAAGATTTGTTGATAGTTGATAAAGTCACCATCAAACAATCTTGTTATTATCTTAGTGTCGTTTAGGTCTACCATCATAAAGTTCTTTTGAACGTATACATTGATAGTATCATCTACGTCTTCGATAAGGTTAGATATTTCTTTTAGAGATCTTGCAGGTACGATAATGTTTGTTTTTGCAGTGGTCTTTTCGATTGGTTTCTTTACAAGAGCTAATCTATAACCGTCGATAGCTACTGCTGTAACATAATCATCTTCTATCTCAAATAGGCAACCTTTCAATATTGGTCTACTATCGTCTAAAGCTACTGCAAAGATAGTTTTGTTTATAAGCGCTCTTAGGTTCTTTTGAGAGATTGTAAAATACTCACCATCTTCGATAATCTTTAGGTTAGGAAACTCAAGGGTGTTAAGACACTGAAGATAACTTTCACTATCGGTGTAGCAGATTTTTAGTTGGTTGCGTTGTTCGTCTAAGATAAGTTCTATTTGTTCGTTAGATAGTTTTTTTACAAACTCACTAAAGAATTTACCTGGGACAACAATTTCGCCTTCGTCTTTAACTTGAGCTTTGATTGTTTTTTCAATACCTAATTCTAAGTCAGTAGCAGACAAAATAAGTTTATCATCTTCTGCTGTTATTTTGATACCTTCTAATATAGGGTTGGTAGTCTTAGTAGATATTGCTTTGATAACTTTAAGTGTTGCAGCTCCTAACGCTGCGCCGTCACAAACTACTTGCATCTTTGTACTTCCTTTTTTTTATTTAATATTTATTTTGTTTATAGGTTGTGTGAAAATGTGTATAAGTTAATTTTACACAATATATAGTGTCACACCGCACTAAAAATTAACTATATTTAGTGGTTTTTTAAATTAACAAAATGTTGATAAGTTGTTTACTAACTGTTAATAGTTGTGCACATATTCACATTTTTGTTAGTTTTTGTCACTTTTTATCATAGCTGTTAGATCGTTGATAGTAATTTTTAAGTTATTGTTATTTTTGATATTTGCAGCTATTTTGTCCCTAGCGTGTATGATAGTTGTATGGTCACGACCACCAAACAAACCGCCTATTGATGCTAGTGGCATATCGCTTATAAGTTCTGTTATAAGGTAGATACATATTTGTCTAGGGTCAACGATCTCTTTATTTTTCTTTTTGCCAATAAGGTCTGCTTTTTGTACATTGTAGTATTTACATACCATATCCATAATACGTTCGGCAGTGATTTTTTCTCTATTGATATCGATAGATTCTTTCAAAGTTTCTTGAGCGTCTTCTAGGGTTGCGCTAGCTTTGTCTAGTAGCTTTGCGTGAAAGAATGTTCCACGTAGAGCGCCTTCTAGTTCTCTTATATTGCTATCAACTCTATCTGCGATAAACTCAAGAACTTCATTGTCAACAGCATAACCTTCGATTTGAGCTTTCTTTTGCAAAATTGCAAGACGTGTCTCAAAGTCTGGTTGTTGAATATCTTGTATAAGACCACTCTTTAGTCTACTACGCAATCTTTCTTCTAGAGTTTCAATCTCTTCTGGTGGACGGTCAGAACAAATAATTATTTGCTTATTGTTTTGATATAAGTCATTGAAGGTATGAAAGAACTCTTCTTGAGTAGCAGTCTTTTTAGCGATAAATTGTATATCGTCTATCATAAGTACGTCACAACGACGATATTTTTCTCTAAACAACTGGTTACTGTTTTCTTTGTTTGATCTTAAAGATTCTATATAATCATTTGTAAATTTATCACAAGTAACATAAACAACATTTAATTTTGGGTTATTTTGTTTGATATAGTTGCCGATAGCGTGTAATAGGTGAGTTTTGCCAAGACCAACACCACCATAGATAAATAGTGGGTTGTATTTGATGCCTGGTTCTTCGGCTACACTTCTTGCTGCGGCATAGACAAATTGATTTGATTTGCCTACTACAAAATTGTTAAATGTATATTTGTCGTTAAAGATAGATTTTGGTATAACTGTCTCAACTGGTTTTATTTCTACGACTTTTTCTTTGTGTTGCAAAAAGTCTTCTTTTTCAGTTGGGTCTACTATAACAAAACCGTTAACGGTGTCAAATATATCACATATTGCTTGATTAAGTTGATCTTTGTGAAGTTTCAAAACTCGGTTTTTTGCATTGGTTGTACTAGCTAACAAAACTAGCTTGTCATCTTCAATTTGCAATGGCTCTAGAGTTTTTATCCATAAGTCAAAACTAACTGCAGTGACTTCACTTTCCATAATTTTGAGTACTTCGTTCCATTTGTCAGTATATTCTTGCATATTTTACCCTTTTAATAGTTTTATTTTACAATTTTTAGGGCTTTTAGTCAACCTTAAACATATTTATTTATTTGTTAATTTGTAAAAATATGTTATTATATATTTGTATGAAAATAAAAAGCATAAAAATAGAAAATTTTAGAAATTATAATAAATTAAACATAGAACTTTCAAGCGGGGTAAATGTCTTTGTCGGTAAAAACGCCCAAGGCAAAACCAATCTACTTGAGAGTATTTATTATTGTTCTATAGGCAAATCTACCCGCACCGCAAAAGATAAAGAACTTATCCTTTGGGGCAAAGATAAAGGTAAAGTATCAGTAGAAATAGAAAAAGAATTTAACAAATCTAAAATAGAAATATTTTTAAGCCAGAAAGAAAAAAAGACAATAAAAATAAATAACCTACCAATCAAACGTATGGGTGAGCTTATGGGTGAGTTGACAGTTATATACTTTTCGCCAGACGAAATACGCCTTATAAAAGACGCCCCACAAGATAGACGTAGGTTTATGGATATAGATATATCACAAATGAGTAAAAACTATTTTTATCTGCTTTGTAGATATGACAAAATACTTAACCAACGCAATAAACTTCTTAAAACATCACGTGATATAAAAGTAGTACAAGACACAATATCTATCTGGGACGAACAATTAAGCGACGTCGCTAGTAAAATAATTATGAATCGTATTTTCTTTGTAAATAAACTCTTAAGACCAGCCAAAGAAATACATAACTATATAACCCAAAACAAAGAAGACCTAAGTATAAGTTATCAAGGTATAATAGGCAAAGACGCAGATGATATTAAGAAAAAACTTCTTAAAGGTTATCAAGATAATCTTCAAAAAGACTTTGAACTAGGCTACACTACAATAGGTCCACATAGAGATGATTTAAAAGTAGTTATCAATAATATTGATATACGTAGTTTTGGTTCTCAAGGTCAACAAAGACTTGCTACCCTATCACTAAAACTTGCCGAGCTTGAGATATTTAAAAAAGAACATAACGAAACACCAGTCTTACTATTAGATGATGTTTTGAGCGAACTTGACGAAGAAAGACAACTAAGGTTTCTTAACAAAATAAAAGGTTTGCAAACTATTATTACTTGTACAAAATACAACTATCCTTTGCAAGAAAATGATAGTATATTTTATATAGAAAATGGTGGATTAAAAGAATAAGGAGAAAAATATGAAAAAGAATATTTTATTTTTGATTTTAAGTATAGTTTTGTCTGTAGTAAGTACAATACTTATCTTAGTTTTTAGCATAGCAGAAAACGAATTTGGTTTAGAAATAGCTGCAGCATTTTTGCTACTTGGTGTAGTAGGTACAAATATGCTTTCTAAAAAAATTAGAAAAGATAAATCAAAAAACAATAACAATACTTCAGTTATATTACCATCTCAACAAAAACAAATGGACGAAATATCTAACAACCAACCAAAAGCTTGTGAATATTGTGGTGCAAAAAACGACAATAATGCAAAAAAATGCTCTAGCTGTGGCGCTAGATTAGATTAATAAAATATAACACCTATCTTGTTTTTGATAGGTGTTTTTTTGTACAAAATTTGTATTATTTTGTTATAAAAATTTGTTTTGAAAAACCTTATTTTTTATCTATTTTTGACGATAAATATGGGGTGTTTTTTTATCAACAAAAATGATGGTTTATATATGTAATATATAAAAAACTGTGCTCGGTATTGACTTTTTGGGCTTTTTACACTACAATTATAAGTAGGAGTGGATTTATGGAGAACGTATATGTAGAATCTATCGCAGACAAAAAATCAATTTTGTTATGTAGAAAGTTAGGTTTGTTTAGTAGTTATTATGACAAACATACTACTTACGAACAACTTTTGCCACAAGACAAAATTGCTTTTAGTAGAATGCGTAAAAATATTGAACACAACCTAAGACTATTATCAGTAAGTAGTGAAACTATCGATAGACACTTGCAAGATGCTCAAGATATGTTTGGTATATCTTACGAACAAGCCCAAACACTTATCGGCAACCAAACAACATTTTTAGTTACTGGTGCTGACAACTGGCAATATTTTATCAATGGTATCCAAAAAACTTTTGGTTTTGCCCCACGTAGTTTTGAAGAGTTGGTTGCTTTTAGTGAGATAATGTTTCAAAAGACCGAAAACTTGCAAGAGACAGTTGATGCTTATCAAAGAATAGGTCTTGACAAAAATTATCTTCTTAACAACAAACAAATTCTTACTGCTACACCATATTCTATCGAAGCTAAGTATATGTTTGGTGTGGTTAATGGTTTAGAACAATTCAACTTGCCATATAGACAAGACCTTATTAGACAAAACTTTAACAAAACTGTCGCAAGACATAGATATATTCAACAACTTAATCAAGTTTTAATAAAAGCCGGTGAAGAAGCTCTACCACAAGAATTGTTATTTGAAAGAGACGAAGAGTTTTTTGCAAAGATTGATGACTTAGTAAAAAACAATCAATCAATGTTTGCAACAACTACCATCTACAAAGACGCAGATGATTTGTTAAAAAACTTAAGACCAGATATAACATACTTAAGAGATTTGCAATCACAATACCAGATGATTAGTTCGACTGCTTTTGAAGGGGATAGATTAAAATATCCTATGATAATTTTGTCTCAAGAGTACGAAGATAGAGTTTTAGAAGGTGTTAGAACAAAAGTTACTCAACAAGAGCGTGACCGCAAAGCTAAAGAAATACAACAAACTCTAGGCATACCACTAGACCAAGCAAAAAGAATGATTAATCAAAACAGCAATTTGCTTATATATTCTACCCAAGCTCTAACTAACAAAGTAGAAGAATGGAGATTGTTTTTTGGTTGCAACCAACAAGAGATTATTGACAAGTTTGTATCTCGTCCAACACTAATAAATTACGAAATAAAAACTATCGCACAAAAATCTCAAAAATTTAGTATGAGTCTTGGTATGGTTGAGAGTGATTTTAGACCGTTATTTTTACAAAACTTAGAGATTGCTACCGAAGACACAGAAAAATTTGACAAAAAAATCAGTGACTTAGTTAGCCTTGGTTATTCTAAAGAACATATAGCTGACCATCTAAAAGAAGTTGTAAGATTAAGTTATGGTATCAAAGAAAAATTTATGATAACTCAAATTGCTAGCGCACACAAATATCAATGTCCACGTGTAGCTGGTAAATATCAAGATTTTAACAAATATCTTTTTGCAGAAGACAATCACGACAAACTTGGTCGTACTTCACTTGCGCTTATGTATGCTAAGTTTAGATTTTTCTATGATGGTATACATAGCGAAAACGACAACAAACTAGAAGTACCACAAGGTTTTAATACATATTTTCTTAATACCAAAGATATGATAAAACAATACGCCCAAACTATCGGTAGTGATATACCAGGTTTTGAAGTAGACAAAGAAAGAACTCTTGTTAATGACATACCAGAGTTGGGTCTTACACAAGGTACACCTTTTGAAGAATTGTACCCAGTGTTACAAGCAGAATTAATCAAAAAATATCCTTTTGATGAAAGTGCGTACGCATTGCTTCAAAGCGAATATGACCAACTAGAAAATGTACCACCTATAACAATACTTGATAGTACACAAGAATTGCCACTTGAACAAGACCAAACAAGTACACCACTAGGTACAACTATCACTCAAGAAGAACAATCTTATACAATACGTCAAGCAAAAAAGAGTGCTGACAATATCTTACAAGGGGGTAGAGAACAAAATGAATAATCTAAACAATTTTTTGCAAGTGCTAACCGAACTTAGCATACCGCAAAGTGAATTAGAAAACTTTTTAGAACAAAACCCACAAGTTATAGACGGTGATTATGATATGTTTGTTATCAATATCAACACCCTTTATAAAGAGCGTATCCCAAAAGACGAAATAGGCAACCTACTTATGCAAAATGCCAATGTTCTATTTTATGATAATATCGACTTAAAAAACAAAATAAAAGACCTAAAACAAGAAGGCAATCTACTAGAACTTATCCAACAAAAACCAGACATTTTTTAGAAAACTTGACACAAGAGCGCAGTATATAAAAATCGTATGTTTTTACAACTAGACCGTGTTTTGTGTCATATAGCCAAAATTAGGGCGAAATTTTAAAAAATTAAGACAAAAAACAACATTTTTTTGACAGAAATACTTTAAAAAAAATTAGTTTTGTGTTATAATAAAAGCGTAAAAGAATTTTACGCTTTTTTTGTTGTTATTTATATATTATATACAGCAAAAATCGACACTCTTTTTTAGGGAGAAAATAATGAGAAAAGACGAACAAGAAATTGAAAAACAAGAAGCAGAACTTGCCCATTCACAAAAGTATGACGAGAGTGATATTCAAGTCTTAGAAGGTCTAGAACCAGTACGTAAAAGACCTGGTATGTATATCGGTTCTACAGACGAAAGGGGTCTTCATCACCTTATCACTGAGATCGTAGACAACAGTATAGACGAAGCACTTGCTGGTTACTGCGACAAGATTGATGTTGTGATCAACAATGACGGTTCTGTTAGTGTTACAGATAATGGCCGTGGTATACCTACAGGTATGCACAAGACCGAAAAGAAATCTGCCGTAGAAGTAGTTTTGACCAAGCTACACGCAGGTGGTAAGTTCGGTGGTGAAGGTTACAAAATCTCTGGTGGTTTGCACGGTGTAGGTTTGTCAGTAGTTAACGCATTGTCATCTAGCCTTATGGTAGAAGTTTGGCAAAACAATGTCTATTACAAACAAGAGTATGTTAGGGGTATACCACAATACCCACTAAAAAATCTTGGCGAAACTAGAAACCGTGGTACAAGAGTTACTTTCTTGCCAGACCCAACTATTTTTGAAACAACTGATTTTAACTATGATAACTTAAAATCAAGATTTAGAGAAATAGCCTTTCTTAACAAGGGTCTTACAATAGGTATAAGAGATGCTAGAGAAGGTAGAGAAAAAGAAGATGTCTTTATCTTTAAAGGCGGTATTATAGAATTTGTCAACTATCTAAACCGTGGCAAAGAAACACTCTTCCCAGAGCCAATCTACATCAACAAAGTCACAAAAAATAGCGAAGTAGAAGTTAGCTTTCAGTACAACGATAGTTATGTAGAAGTTATCAATGCATACGCCAACAACATCAACACCGAAGAAGGTGGTACACACTTGGTTGGTTTTAGAAATGCTCTAACAAAAGTTATCAACGACTACGCTCAAAAGAACAAGATTTTGAAAGAAAGCGAAAAGCTTAGCGGTGAAGACTGCCGTGAAGGTTTGACAGCAGTTATCTCAGTTAAACTTCAAAATCCACAATTTGAAGGTCAAACAAAAACTAAACTTGGCAATAGCGAAATGAGAACTTTGGTAGAAAAAGTTATAATTGAAGCTTTTGGCGAAGTTTTAGAAGAAAACCCACAATATGCTAAAGAACTTGTCCTAAAGAGCATCACAGCTCAAAGAGCAAGAGATGCAGCTCGTAACGCAAGAGAACTTACTCGTCGTAAGAGTGTACTTGAGAGTACAACCTTGCCAGGCAAACTTGCTGACTGTACAGAAAAAGACCCTAGCCGTTGCGAAATATTTATAGTCGAAGGTGACTCTGCGGGTGGTACTGCAAAACAAGGTCGTGATAGACGTTTCCAAGCGATTTTGCCTTTGCGTGGTAAAATACTTAACGTAGAAAAAGCCAGACTAAATAGAGTATTAGAAAACGCCGAAATCAAAGCTATGATAACAGCTTTTGGTTGTGGTATACATAACGAATATAAAGAAGAAAAACTAAGATATGACAAAATTATCTGTATGACCGATGCCGACGTAGACGGTAGCCATATTAGAATTTTGCTTTTGACATTCTTCTTTAGATTTATGAGACCACTTATCGAAAATGGTCACGTATATATCGCTCAACCACCACTATACAAAGTTAGCCGTGGCAAGGACGAAAAATATCTATACAGTGACGAAGAATTAGAAAAGACTCTTGACGCAATGGGTCGTAAGGGTACTGAGATACAACGTTACAAAGGTCTTGGTGAGATGTCTAACGAACAATTATGGATGACCACTATGAACCCAGAGTATCGTACCTTATTACAAGTTAAGATGGAGGACGCTGTCGAAGCTGACTCAATCTTTAGCACACTTATGGGCGAAAACCCAGAACTAAGACGTGAGTTTATCGAACAAAACGCAACCTTAGTTACTGACCTTGACGTATAGTCACACAAACTTGACAACACACAAGTTTATATTGTAGGAGCAAATATATAATGAAAAAGAAAAATGATGAAACAAATCTTACTTGGGAGGACAAAACCAAGTATATCAAGATTCAAGTCAACGAAGAAATGAAAAAATCTTTCATAGCATACGCTATGGCAGTTAACGTTTCTCGTGCGATACCTGACGTTAGAGATGGTCTAAAACCTGTTCATCGTCGTATACTTTATGCGATGGGCGAACTTAACCTTTCTAATGACAAACCTTATCGTAAATGTGCCCGTATCGTCGGTGACGTTTTAGGTAAGTTTCACCCACACGGTGATAGCGCCGTATACGAAGCGTTAGTTAGACTTGCACAAGACTTTTCTATTCGTTGTCCATTGGTTGACGGTCAAGGTAACTTTGGTAGTATAGACGGTGACCCACCAGCAGCTCAACGTTATACCGAAGCTAGACTTAGCAAAATCGCCAGCGAAATGTTGAGAGATATCGACAAAGAAACAGTTGATTTTTATCCTAACTTTGACGGCACGTTGCAACAACCTTGCGTATTGCCTAGCCGTTTCCCTAACTTGTTAGTAAACGGTAGTGATGGTATAGCCGTAGGTATGGCAACCAACATACCACCACACAACCTTGGCGAAGTTATTGATGGTGTTATA
>JAZUPV010000074.1:0-8419 GCA_045605365.1 Clostridia bacterium | reverse complement strand
GTATGATAAGTTTTTTTGAAAGTATCGCCAAAGATAGCGGTGTTGATATTGATATTTTAAAGAGTGGGTATCAAATATACAACTTTGGTGGCAAGTCTGCCTATATTGCCAATTTTAAAAGTATTATTACTTTTAGTGAACAATGTGTCAAGTTAAAGTTATCTAAAGGTGTTGTCAATATTTATGGGCAAAACTTGTTTATAAAAGAACTCAACACTAACACCATTATAGTCAATGGTCTAATAAAAAATATTGAGGTTGAGTGATGAATTTTTTGTATTGGTTAATGGGTAGTGTTACGCTTGATATCTACGGCATGAACTTAGAAAGATTTTTGATGGCACTTGCAAAAAACAACATTTCTGTATCAAATGTCATAAGGCTAAGTCACAATCATTTTTATATAAAAACCAACTGTTTTTACTACAAAAAACTCTTGGAGCAAGCCGATAAGTTATGTTATACTATAAGTGTAAAAAACATAACTGGCATCTATGCCGTCTATATGTTTTTTAAAAAACGACTCGCACTATTTATAACACTTGTTTTTGGGACGGTTTTGACCATAAGTAGTTGCTTTTTTGTCTGGCAAATAAAGATAAACGGCAACGCTACTATTGAGTATTATGATATAAGCCACGTTCTTAAAAATAATGGTGTATATGTAGGTAAGCAATTATCAAAAGTTGACCCCGAGTTAGTAGAACAACTATTGTACAAAAACTTTGATCAAATATCTCTTGTATCTGCTACAGTGTATGGTACATCTTTGGTGATAAATATCAAAGAAAAGTTATCTGTACCAGAAATGCAAACTGAGTTTGAACCTTTGTGTGCTACACAAGACGGTATAATTGAGAGCATAACTCTTATATCAGGCACGCTAAACTGCAAAGTTGGTGACACTGTCAAAAAAGGTGATGTGTTGGTCTATCCGTATACAATAGACTCTCTTGGAGAACAGCACCCAATCATAGCACTTGCTGATGTATGTGCATACGTTGATGTGCAAGGTAGAGTGGAGTATAACGAAAACCAAATCAACTATACTCGTACTGGCAAAAAGACAGTATGTAGGTATTATAACTTGTTTGGGTTTGAGATAAGTTTAGACAACAATGTCAACAAGTATGACAATTTTGAAAGGGTCGTTTCTCAACAATATGTCTCAGCCAACAACCTTTTGCCTTTAAAGATAAAAACAATAACTTATTATCAAACCATAGGCGAAGAAGTCTTTGTAGATTTTGACAAGGTCAAGGACCAACAAATAAAACTATCAAAAAAGTTGGCATACAACAACTTGCCTACAGGGCAAAAAGTTTTGTCCGAGCAAACGTTAGTCACAAATAATCAAAATGTTTATTATATAATAACTTATCTAAAAACATTACAATATATATCTTAGGAGAATTTATGTTAGTAACTATAAGTACAGCACAAACAAAAACCTTTTATAAATTAGTAAATAAACTTTTAAAAACAACCTTAAAAATGGCAAAGGTTGGCTTAAAAAAAGTTAGTATTGATATATCTTTTGTAGACGAAGACGAGATTCAACGTCTTAACAGAGAATTTCGCAAAAAAGACAAAGTCACAGATGTTTTGTCCTTCCCAACAATGTCACTAGTGCCTTTTGAAAAACTAAACCTAAAAGACCACTTAGAAGACTACAACCCGCAAACAAAATGCTTGCATTTGGGCGATATTATCATCTGCGAAAATGTAGCAAAAAAACAAGCCCAAGAGTATGGCCATAGCTATGAGAGAGAATTATTCTATCTTATAGTTCACGGATATTTGCATCTACTTGGGTTTGACCATATCAAAGAGCAAGACAAAATCGCTATGCGTGGTCTAGAAGAACAGATATTGACAAAATATCACATTATAAGAAATTAAGGAGCACTTATGAAAATTAAGAGTGGCTATATCGCAATCGTTGGCAAACCTAACGCAGGCAAGAGCACTTTGCTTAATGCTATCATTAGAGAAAAAGTAAGCATAGTTTCGCCAAAAGCCCAAACTACTCGCAACAACATCACAGGTATATATAATAGAGACGATTGTCAGCTTATATTTGTCGATACGCCGGGTTTAAACACGACTAATTCGCACTTAGATGAATATATGCAAAAGTCTATTACTGGGGCTGTCGTGGGCGTTGACGTGTTAATAATCGCCTTAGACGGTACAAAAAAAGTTAATGAAAAAGATTTTGATATTATCAACAAGTATTCTGCACTTAATATACCTATTATTTTGGTAGTGACAAAGATAGATGCTTTAGACAACGAAAAGATTTTTAAGTTGTTGTCATCTCTAAATGACTTAAATAAAGTCAGCGAAATAGTGCCAGTTTCTAGTACAAAATCACGCAATATCGATACTCTTATTGATATATTGTTAAAATATGTACCAGAAATTGACGAGAGCGAAAGATACTTTGACGACGATATGTATACTGACAAATCATTAAAGTTTATTGCTAGTGAAATAATTAGAGAAAAGGCTCTTTACTTTTTGGACAAAGAGATACCACATGGAATAGCTGTCAGCATCGTAAAATACGAAGAACTCGATGGTCTAGTTAATATTGATGCAGACATCTATTGCGAAAAGGACAGCCACAAAAACATTATCATAGGCAAGGGCGGTACAATGCTAAAACGTATCGGTCACGAAGCTAGGGTTAGTTTTCAAAAAGTTGTCCAAAGCAAAGTCAATCTAAACCTTTGGGTAAAAGTAAAAGCAAATTGGAGAGATAATATAGGTTTTTTAAATGAGATAGGTTACAACAATAGTGATTTAAACTAAGTGTTTAAAACATCATATTTTTGCATAATATAATATAGGAGGATTACCTTATGGAGAATACACCAACCAACACACAGCTTATGGCAAGTGCCGCTATGAGAGAATTTTTGTCACAAGGCAATCTTGGATATTATGATTTGTACAACCGTCTAACCGAAGACGAAGCCACCTTTGAACAAAATATGCTTTTAGATGGCAAAAGTTGTGATGAGTATTATGCTGATGACGGTATGCAAGAATATGTAGAGAGTAGCCAGTCTTTTGTCCATACCGAAAATAAAGAAGATCAGGGATTAGTTTTTTAATATGGAGAGTACAAAAGCAAAAGGTATAGTATTGTTTAGTAGAGATTATCAAGAAAGCGACAAACTATTAACAATACTTACATTAGAATATGGCAAAATAACTGTCAAAGCCAAAAGTGTCCGTACAGCAAAAAGCAAACTAAAAATGTATACCCAAAGTTTTTGTTTTGCTGATTTTGAATTTACCAAAAAAGCCGATATGTATCTTTTGACTGGGGCAAATAGCATAGATAGTTTTTTTGGTATAGTGTCTAGTATAGACAAGTTTGAGAGTGGGTTTAAAATATTAGAATGTGTCGACAAAGTCTGCCGTGCTGGTGAAAAGTATGTGCAGTTGTTTGTAGAAACTTTAAAAGCTTTAAAAACACTTTGTTATACAGATATAGACCCCAACTTGATAGTAATCAAATATATGACTGACTTACTTAGTTACGAAGGTTTTAAGCTAAATTTAGACCGTTGTGGCCAGTGTAAGAGCAAGTTTATGGGCAAGATATATCTTAACCTAAACCAAGGGGAGTTTGTTTGTTCTACTTGCAGAACACCCGACTGTATAGAAGTAGCCCCAGCAGTGTACAACAGTATACGCATTGTCAGCAATAGCGATTATGAACTACTTGGCAATATCAAACTAAAACTACCTATTGTAGACCAATCAATAAAGTTGTTGGTAAAAAACTTTGAAAATAAATTTTCTTGCAAGCTAAAATCTACTAGTTTGTAAAAATATAAACATATTACAAATAAAAAGCACTAGTTATATTTCTATAACTAGTGCTTAATTTTTTATTGTTCTTGTGGGTTAGTACGGGTTTGATTTTCATACGCCGCATATAGCAAATCATCATAATTTAGTATACAATGATTGTTTGTTTCAAAATCAAATAATCCATCTACATAAGCTTTTGTACTTGTCATATTTTGTGGGTCTTCAAAAAATTTTACATATTTGCTATGAGATATTTGACCAGTACGGTGGTTGGTATGTTCTGTTATGATAGTTTCTACCTGAAAGCCACGGTTTTGATAATGTTGTTGCAAGTATAATGATGCCGCCCTATATTCGTCATAATTAGTTTTTTCTAACAATTCTTCAGGGATATTTTGTATTTCGTCATAAGGGTCTATTTGACCATATATTTCGTGTGTGCCGTTGTCTTTGCACGCTTGTACGACAATGTTCATAAGATAAGAGCCATAACCTTGGTTTTGGTAAGTTGGGCTAGTTCTATAGTGCTCGACAAAACATCTACCACTAGAGTTAGAGACCATTGCTTTTAACTCAGATATAAGAGCCAAAGATTGTGGGTCAGTCATACTTTTGCCAACGAGCATAAGTTTGTCCATACCAAGTTCTTGTTTGTTCATTACCATTATTGGTTGACCGTTGATTTTATCAAAATATGCAGTCAGTTTTATATCAGGATAACTATCTCTTATACTATAAAAATACTTTGCGAACTGTGTGTATGCCAAGATATCTTCTTGTGTGATTTGTATTTGATTTGACATTTTTATCTCTTTATCTTTATTCTACTGGGTTTTTAGAATCTGCTTGAGTAGGGTTGTTAGTTGTTACAAATTTTGAACT
Source organism: Clostridia bacterium (assembly GCA_045605365.1). Taxonomy (GTDB): domain Bacteria; phylum Bacillota; class Clostridia; order Christensenellales; family UBA1242; genus CAKVLS01. The sequence goes on along the minus strand of JAZUPV010000074.1, from coordinate 3,706 downwards.
ACCATCTAGCACAGGTGTCAAAAAGTCTTCTGGCAAAGACAAAATCTTTTCTCCTGCTTGTTGGCAAGTAGATATGCCTAGTTGTTGGTTAGCACCGATATAGTCTGGTTCAAAGCCCATTGGTGTAAACAATGCTAGAGCATTTAATTCGCTTGGGGTAGTTGCATATATGTTAAGATAAGCTTTTTCTGCGTCTGGTATTTGCTCCATATCTACGCCAGAAACTTTTTCTGGCAAATATCCACGTATCAACATAGAGTCAACACCTTTTTCTGTGCAAAGGTCTGCACTAAATTGTTTTGCAACGTCGACAAGATATTTTTCAAAACCGTGTCCACGATATCCTTCTTTTACGCTCAACCCATCAATGATACATTGACCATATATACTTTTTGTAGGTGCGTCAACTGTACCTGCTGGTGCTTGTGCGTCAAGTTCGATTTTTGCTATTTTTGTAAAGACATCTCTTTCTTCGTTGTGGTCATACAAGCAAAACTCTGTAGCTGCTGCAAAATGCTCCATCATAAGCAAGTAGTCTTTGCCATTTAGTTCTACAATTGTGCCGCGTAGGGTGATTTGGTCAAGTACACTTAGTGGTCTATATTTTTTTTGGATTTGTTCTTGACTATATTTGCTGTAGTTAGCAAAAAATTCTCTAAATTCTCTGTTTCTTTTATTCATTATTATCTCCTTATAGATAGCCATTTTGTGACAACCTATATTATATATATAGAAAAAGCCATCAAAATAGTAACTATTTTTATCATTGTAATTGTACCATATAATTAAACTTTAATCAATACCCAATTCTTGCAAAAATTTTAACAAAAAAAAATCTATTTTATTTGCGTGTTTTAGTTGCTTTTATAATGCAAAATGTTATAAACTATACCCGTCAAGTTAAATTAAATGGAGGAATTAAATTTATATGACAAAGTATGTTTATATGTTTAGTGAAGGCGATGCTAGCATGAGAAACACACTTGGCGGTAAAGGTGCTAACTTAGCAGAAATGACAAAGTTAGGTTTGCCAGTACCACAAGGTTTTACAGTTTCTACAGAAGCCTGCACAAAATATTACGAAGATGGTAGACAAATCAATGCTGATATCCAAGCTGAGATTATGGAAAACATCACAAAAATGGAACAAATCACTGGTAAAAAATTTGGTGATAAAGAAAATCCACTATTAGTATCAGTTCGTTCAGGCGCTAGAGCATCTATGCCTGGTATGATGGACACTATCCTAAACCTTGGTCTTAACGAAGAAGTTGTTGAAACTCTTTCTCGTAAGAGCGGCAACCCACGTTGGGCTTGGGACTGCTACAGAAGATTCATCCAAATGTTCTCTGACGTAGTTATGGAAGTTGGTAAGAAATATTTTGAAAAACTTATCGACAAAATGAAAGAAGAAAAAGGCGTTGAGTTTGACGTAGATCTAACAGCTGACGACCTAAAAACTCTTGCTAACCAATTCAAAGCAGAGTACAAAAATCAATTAGGCAAAGATTTCCCTAATGACCCTAAAGAACAACTTTTTGAAGCTATCAAAGCTGTATTCCGTTCTTGGGACAACCCACCTGCTAATATCTATCGTATGGATAACGATATCCCTTATTCTTGGGGTACTGCAGTTAACGTACAAATGATGGCTTTTGGTAACATGGGCGAAACTAGTGGTACAGGTGTTGCATTTACTCGTAACCCTGCAACTGGTGAAAAAGGTCTTATGGGTGAGTTCTTAATGAACGCACAAGGTGAAGACGTTGTTGCTGGTGTTAGAACACCAATGCCTATCTCTAAGATGAAAGAAGTTATGCCTGCAGTTTATGATCAATTTATCGATATCTGCAACATCTTAGAAAATCACTACAGAGATATGCAAGATATGGAGTTCACTATCGAAGATAGAAAACTTTATATGCTACAAACTCGTAACGGTAAGAGAACAGCTGCCGCTGCTATTCGTATCGCTTGCGACCTAATCGACGAAGGTATGATCACAGAGCAAGAAGCTTTAATGCAAATTGATGCTAAATCTCTTGATATGTTACTTCACCCAACATTTGACGTTGAAGCTCTTAAAGTAGCTGACAAAAACAACGTAGTTGGTAAAGGTATCGCTGCTAGCCCTGGTGCTGCTGCTGGTACAGTTGTATTTACTGCAGAAGACGCTGCAGCTGCTGGTAAAGCAGGCAAAAAAGTTATCCTAGTTCGTCTTGAAACTAGCCCAGAAGATATCGAAGGTATGAAATACTCTCAAGGTATCTTAACAGTTCGTGGTGGTCAAACATCTCACGCAGCCGTTGTTGCTCGTGGTATGGGTACTTGCTGCGTATCTGGTTGTGGCGATATCAAAATGGACGAAGAAAACAAATGCTTCACACTTGCTGGTAAAGTTTACCACGAAGGAGATGGTATTTCTCTTGACGGTAGCACTGGTAAGATTTATGACACAGTTATCAAAACAGTTCCTGCTGATCCAAACAGTGGATACTTTGGCAGAATTATGAAACTTGCTGACAAATACAAAGCACTTGCTGTTAGAACAAACGCTGATAGCCCAACAGACGCTGCTAGAGCAGTTGAACTTGGTGCACAAGGTATCGGTCTATGCCGTACAGAGCATATGTTCTTCGAAGGCGATCGTATCAAAGCAGTAAGAGAAATGATTGTAAGTAAAACTGTTGAACAACGTAAAAAAGCTCTTGCAAAAATTCTTCCAATGCAAAGAGATGACTTTGCTGGTATCTACAAAGCAATGCAAGGTCTACCTGTAACAATTCGTTTCTTGGATCCACCTCTACACGAGTTCGTTCCACACGACGATGCAGACATCAAAGAACTAGCTAAAGAAATGAAACTAGACTTTGAAGAATTAAAACAAGTTATTGCAGACCTACACGAATTCAACCCAATGATGGGTCACCGTGGTTGCCGTCTTGCAGTTACTTATCCAGAAATTGCAGAAATGCAAACACAAGCAGTTATCGAAGCTGCACTTCAAGTTAACAAAGAATGTGGATACAATATCGTTCCAGAAATTATGATCCCACTTGTTGGCGAAATTAAAGAATTAAAATATGTTAAAGACGTAGTTACTGCTACTGCTGATAGAATTATCAAAGAAGCAGGTTCTAATATGACTTACCACGTAGGTACAATGATCGAAATTCCTCGTGCAGCACTTCTTGCTGACAAGATTGCTGAAGAAGCTGAATTCTTCTCATTCGGTACTAACGACTTAACACAAATGACATTTGGTTTCAGCCGTGACGACGCTGGTAAATTCTTGAAAGAATACTACGCTAAGAAGATTTTTGAACAAGATCCATTTGCTCGTCTTGATCAAAACGGCGTTGGCAAACTAGTTGATATGGCTGCTAACCTTGGTAAACAAACTCGTCCAAATATCAAACTTGGTATTTGTGGTGAGCACGGTGGTGACCCAAGTTCTATCGACTTCTGCCACAGAGTTGGTTTGAGTTATGTTTCTTGCTCTCCATACAGAGTTCCAATCGCTCGTTTGGCTGCAGCTCAATCTAACATCAGAAACCCTCGTTAGTCTTAACATTAACTTTAAAAAGATGTTCTTACACAGAACATCTTTTTTTATTGACAAAAAGGCTCCTATCATATATTATAAAAGCATAATAACGGAGAAATACTTATGAACAAATGTGAAGGTTGCGGGGCAAGAATAGAC
>JAZUPV010000073.1:0-12680 GCA_045605365.1 Clostridia bacterium | reverse complement strand
CCGAGAGCTTTCATATCTTCATAATATTTCATAGAAACAGGTATTTTTTTGGTGTTTTTACTATTCATAACATATGTGGTGATATTGTTCTTTTGAACATATTCGTACACATAGTCGGCACTTTGGGTATCTACTTGATTGTTGTGAGAGCCTAAGTCTGCTTTATAATAATCCCCTTGTTTTTCTTTATGAAAGTTACTCATTAGGCAAACGTCTTTTACCTTTTGGTTAAATAACTTTGAGTTTGACTTCATAATGTTGGCAAGGTCGGTCATACCCGCTATATCTACAAATGTCACAGAGTTGTCTTCTTGTTTTGACAAGATATTTTGTATAAATTGGTTAGCATCAGTCTCAACCTGTGCGCCAAGCTCTAAAAATTTAGGTAGTTGTTTGCTCTCAAGAAAGATATCATCTTGCAATCTACGTGTTGCGTAGTCGATAATATATCTATCACCTACACAAACAGGCACGTTAGTTTTTAAACTAGCCAATACACCTTTGGCATATTTTGCTCTGTTTACTCTAGTGTGGTCAGTACCAACAGTAGATACAACGCCTAATAGCTTGATTTTTTCGGTTTTTATAAGAGCACTTGCAAATATAAGTGCTACTAGATCATCTGGATCTTCGTTTGGGTCGGTTATTAAAATAATATTTTTCAAAATACTTTCCTTTTGTTTGTTAAATTATTTTTTAATCGGCTCGTTATATTTCTTTACGACTTTCGATTGCTCTTGTAAGGGTTACTTCGTCGGCATACTCTAGTTCGCTACCCATAGCTATACCTTGTGCAAGACGTGTAACTTTGATGCCAAGTGGTTTTAATAACTTAGAAACATACAAAGCAGTTGCTTCGCCTTCGACGTCAGGGTTGGTAGCCATAATAACTTCTTGAATGTCATCACTATTAACTCTTGTCAAAAGTTCTTTTATCTTAATATCGTCAGGACCTTTGCCTTCTAGTGGATTTATGCAACCGTGCAATACGTGATAAAGGCAGTTTAAGTTGCGGATTTTTTCTAAAACAGCAACATCTTTTGGCTCTTTTACTACACAAATAATCTTGCTTTGTCTAGTTTTGCATATTTCACAAGTGTCATCTTCACTAAAATTGCCACAAATTGTACAAAATTTTATATTGGTCTTTGCGTCAACAAGGGCTTGGGATAAGTTGGTTACTTCTTGACTGTCTGCATTAAGTATACTATAAGCGTATCTTTGGGCAGTTTTGTAACCGACACCTGGCAACATCATAAAAGCCCCGATTAATCTCTCTAAGGACTTTACATTATTTGCCATTATTAAAACATACCCCCATCAGCCATTGCGCCTAGTTTTTCTTTGCGCAAGTTGTCTACTTGAGCTCTTGCATCGTTGATAGCAGCAAGGGTAAGGTCTTCTAGCATTTCTACGTCGTCTGGGTCTACAGCTTCTGGTTTAATCTTTACAGATTGAATAATACCTTTGCCGTTCATAACGACTTCTACCATACCGCCACCAGACGCGCCTATAACTTCAGTTTCTTCTAGTTCTGCTTGTTTTCTTTGCAAATCTTCTTGCATTTTTTGTGCTTGACGAATCATATTTTGCATATTGCCAAATCCGCCGCCGCCAAAATTACCTTTAAACATAATAATCTCCTTAAACAAATTATTTTATAATAAGCATCTTGCCAAACTTTTTCTTTAGTTCGAAGATGTCTTTTTCTACATTGTGCACAACTTTTTGTTGTTTTTGCAAACGCAAGGTTGCGTTGCGATTGACTGATTGTAAAATATCTACCAAAACTTGAAAGTTGTTTTGTTTTGACAAAACATTATACAAATAATCATCTTGAACAAATAATACCAACTCATTTTGTTGTAGGACAACTTGTCGTATATCTCCGCACGCAGTATACAATATTGTATGCGAAGTTGCTCGCAATTTAGAAACTACTTGCCCCCAAAGATTGCTGGCTGAGTTGTCGACCTTTTCGACAATCTTTGGTTTTGCTGAGACAAAGTTCTCCTTAATTAGTTTTTTTGTTGACCGTTGTCGTCTAGGCTAGCACATTCTAGAGATACGACTTCGACCAAAACTCTTGGGTTTAGAGAATATTTTAGTTCTGCTTCGATACTACTAAACTTCTCCATATACTTTAACAACCTTTTTACGCTGACCTTGTCTGCTTGCTGCTTTAGTTGGTCATAGACGTCTTGCGGTTGGTTTAAGATAGTTTTGCTATCTTGACAGTTTTTGATAACTAATAAGTTTCTAAAATGAACTGTCATATCTTTTGACAAAACAATTAAGTTTTTGCCAAGGTTGTAGCAAGTGTTGATTTCGTCCAACACCCCACCGACATCACCATCAATAATTTTTTGAGCAAGACTAACGACAGATTGTCTATCGCTAAGACCCAAAATATTAAGGACAGTTTCGTACTCTACCTTGCCATTGCCAAAAGCGACTACACAGTCTGCTATAGAAAGTGTATCTCTTACGCTACCTTCACCAGCAGCTGCAATTGCTTCGACTGATTGGTCATCATATAAAATATTGCTTGCTTTGAATACTTTTTTTAACAAATCTGCAAGTAATGTTGTAGAAACTAATCTAAAGTCAAATCTCATACAACGAGAAAGTATAGTTGCTGGTAGTTTGTGAACTTCGGTTGTAGCTAAGATAAATATAGCGTGTTTAGGTGGTTCTTCTAAAGTTTTTAACAAAGCGTTAAATGCACTATCGGTAAGCATATGCACTTCGTCTACGATATAAACTTTGTACTTGCCGTGTATTGGTGGGTATTTTATCTTTTCTCTAATTTCTCTTATCTCGTCAACACGGTTGTTAGATGCTGCGTCGATTTCTAATATATCAACGTTGTTTTGCTCACTAAGAGCTCGACACACTTCGCACTCACCACAAGGAGAACCATTGACTGGGTGTAAGCAGTTGACCGCACGAGAAAATATCTTAGCACAAGTAGTTTTGCCTGTACCACGGCTACCTGTAAATAGATAAGCGTGGCCTATTGTGCCTTTGTTAATCTGGTTAATCAATGTTTTTGTAATGTGATCTTGACCGATAACTTCGTCAAAAACTGTTGGTCTAAATCTTCTGTACAAGGCAAGATAACCCATAATAATCTCCTTTGTTAGTTTCTTAAAAACTTCAATTTTATTTTAATCCTATTTAGTGCATTGTCAATGCTTTTAGGCTCTTTTTGCAATTTTTTTGCAATTTCTACATAGTTGTCACCATCAACGTATAATCTCAAAACTTGCTTTTCAAAATCACTAAGCAAAGTGTTGATATAGGTGTTGATTTCTTCTACGTTTTCTTCAGAAATAACATTTTGTTCTGGCGAACATAAGTCTGGATTGATATAGATGCCGCTTTCTTCTTCGTCTTCGCTTTCGCCTTGTTTGACACCTACAACCAACATACCTTGAGTATCGATAGATATGTAGGTGTTTAGTGGCATATTTTTGTTGCGGTTGGCAGACTTAAGGGCAGTCTGTATACGACGGCGAATACACAATGAAGCAAATGTTTTGAAACTTGCATTGGCGTCGGTCTTTTTGTAATCAAGACACGCTCTATATAACCCAATGGTACCTTCTTGTATAAGGTCGTCTACGCCTGCTCCTACCAAAAAGTACTTGCGGGCGATAGAGTTAACCAAAGGCTTATACTTTTCGCACAATGTCTCAAAAGCATCGCTATCACCTTTCAAAACTTGTTCTAACAAAACTTCGTCTGTTTGTATCATTTAAAATTCCTTTGTCTTACTATTTCATAAACAATAGCACTTGTTGCAGTAGAAGCATTAAGTGAATTAACCTTGCCATACATTGGTAAACATACACAACCATCACATAGTTGTTTTGTTAGTTTGCTAACACCTTTGCCTTCGTTGCCTATAACTAGGGCGATAGGTCCTTTTAGGTTGGTTCTATAAGCTTCTTCTCCACTCATATCAGCAGCATATATCCAAAGACCTTCTTTCTTTAGATATTCTATTGTTTGATTAATGTTGGTTACTCTAGCTATTTTTAAATGGCTACAAGCACCAGCACTTACTTTTATAACTGTACCATTTACGCTGCAGGCACGTTGTTTTGGTATGATTATACCGTGTACACCGGCACATTCGCAAACTCTTATGATACTGCCTAGGTTGTGTGGGTCTTCGATACCGTCTAAGACAACTATAAAAGGTGTTTCGCCTTTTGATGCGGCGTGGTTTAAGATATCTTCTACACTGTTATATACAAAATCTGTAATATCAGCTACAAAACCTTGATGGCGACCTGTCTCGCTAGATCTATCTAATACTTTTTTGTCTACAAAAGTGATAAAAATACCTTTTTGTCTAGCTAGGTCAATAATTTTGTTGCTGTGGTCATCAGTAAGACCCTTTGACACCATAAGTTTGTTAAAAGTTGTACCAGCAACTAGTGCTTCGTATACACTGTTTTTACCTTCGATAATCATTGTTCTCCCCCAAAACCTTGTACCGCTTGATGTAGTATTTGGTTTAATCTGTCATTTTGTCCTGTTAAATATAAATACCCCAACAACGCTTCAAAGCCAGTACTCTTTTTGTACTCAATCATCTTGGCGTGTTTTGCCATACTGTTGACTTTAGTATTGCGAGCTCTACGAACGATGTCTTTTTCGTATTCGGTAAGAGTATCCATAATAATATCCAAAGCTTGACTTTGAGCGGTTGCTTTTACAAAATCAATAACTTTTTTGTGAAGTACCCTACTTTTTACTTTGTCGTGTTCGCAAAAATAACTACGAACAAACAATGTATATACAGCATCACCTACAAAAGCTAAGCTCTGCGGGTTTATTTCGTTGATTTGTTTGTCGTCGATAGTATTTAAATCAAAACTAATGTTAATTTTATCCATACATTTGGATTATACCACACAAAAGCGATATTTTCAAAACAAAAAGTTCTTATTTATATTACTAGATTATATAAATATATTATTAGGCGGCGGCATAGCCATAAAGTAAAAACCTTAACTTAAACACCTAACGTGAAACATTTCCACAGAATATTGTGTTTCACGGTCGAATATATTAGAAATATCGTTCGAAAACCGTGGATAAGTGGTCAAATTTTGTGGATAAATGTGGATAACTCTGTGGATAAGTGTATAAATCTGGCTTTGTCAAGCAAAAAATAACAAATTTTAACAAAAATCAAAAAATTTTATAAACTTTGGGGGATAAATGTTTTTTATAATAAAAGCCCGTACTTTTTTAACAATTTTAGCCATATTAGGGGTTGGTAGCTGTGCGATATTTATGTCAAATTATAAGACAGAATTTGTCTCAACTACCCCAAAACCAAAATATACAGTAATAATCGACGCTGGTCACGGCGGCATTGACGGTGGCAGTAGCGGAGTTAACACAAACGTAAAAGAAAGTGACCTAAACTTAACTTACGCTAAGACCTTGTCAAAGTATCTAGGGCAATATGACATACAAACTATACTAACACGAACCACCAAAGACGGGCTATATGACAGCAGCGCAAAAAATCTCAAAAAAAGTGATATGAAAAAAAGAAAGCAGATAATAGAACAATCTGCCCCGACCTGTGTTGTGTCAATACATATGAATAGCTACAACTCACAAAAAGTGCGTGGCGCACAGGTTTTTTATAACAAAACCAACTCTAACGGCAAAAACTTGGCAGATTGTATACAAGGGCAGTTTTATAAAAACTTGCCCAAGGCAAAACAATCTAGCGCTAGTGGGGATTATTTTATAGTAAATTGCACTACGCTACCTGCGGTTATTGTAGAGTGTGGGTTTTTGAGCAACCCAGAAGAAGAATTGTTGTTGTTAGACAAAGAGTATCAAAACAAACTGTGCTATCTTATAACGTGCGGTATTGTTGATTATTTAAACCTAGCTCAATAAAAAAAGACCTTATAACAAGGTCTTATTTTGATTTGTTTAGTATCTCGTCTACAAAGAAGTCTAAGTCTTGAGCATTAAGGTTGTAATATTTTAGACAGTGATATATAGGCTGAGTTACTTCGATGATATAAGTTACATCTTCTATCTCAATGTTTTTTAGATTGGTCATATATACCAAAACACCGTGCGAAGCGGTAGCACTATCATATTGATAGATTAGTTCGTTATGTTTATATTCTTTGCCGTTAATGATAACTTTTGTTTTTGTAAAGGTCAAACTTGATACTTCTGGGTTGACATTTTCAAAGACTGTAGTTTGTAGTTTAGAAACTTTTTTGCGGTCAAAGTTATACATACTAGCTACGTGTTTTATTCTGCCACGCCATACAGGTATAGCCCATATACCCAGCCCCACAAACATAGCTATTGTATACCCCAACCAACACCAAAAGATTATATCCGTCTGAGCTTTGGTAAGAAACATATCTGCTACTAGCCCCATAAACAAAGTAAACATCATAAATAAAACAAACATAACAATAACAACTATGCTATATGCCTTGTATTGTTTGGTGTTATATCCTTGCAAAACGTGATTATTCATTGTCTTCACCCATTGGTGTATATTTGCCACCGATATCTGTACTATGTCTAAATTTGATGTCTCTTTTTACAAGGTCATAGATAAGTTGTGGTAGGCATTTTGCGTTGGCGACGTCTTCTTTATCAAACCATTTGTAGACAACGCCTTCTTTGTCTAGAGAACCAAAGTTTTGTTTTAAGACAATCTCGTCATTGGCATCTACTTGTACTTTGTACAAAAATACTAATTCGTGATAGTGTTTGTTGTCAAAATCAAAGAAGTTTTCGCATATTTCTATCAAATTGGCTTGTCTTACTTCAAAGGCAAGTTCTTCCATAAATTCTCTCTTTAGTGCACTGAAAGAATCTTCTTGTATTTGGATACGTCCCCCTGGGAAGTTCCAAAAATCTGTGTTTGGTGCCATATGAAGCAATATCTTGTTGTTAAACTCCATATAACCCGCAACTCTAATGTTAAGGTGTCCATTAAGAATATCTACGCTAATATCTTTTGATTCCATAAAATATCCCCCTTAAATATGATAATATTATCTAACAAAAAACCTATCTTCGTCAAGTATTGTGCGCACACTTTGTTTAACATCTAAGGCGGCGGTATTAAGAATATACTTATCGTCAAAACCTTTTTTGATAAAGCTATCTAGCAGTACTAGACATCTCTCGCCCATTTGACAACTTTTTGGTCTGCGACTGTCACGCTCAAGCAAAGTTTGTTTGTCTACAAGCAAAACTACAAACTTGACATTGTGCCCTTTGCAACGCTTCTTTATTTCTTGAAGGTTACCTTTTTGGACGATATAGTTAAATACCACATCATACCCCGCGTCTAAGGTGTTAACTATCATATCTAGAGAGTTTTTCCAAAAAAGTGGTAGATGATTGCCGTCTAACCAAGGGCTAACATATCCAGACTTGATATAGTGATATATTTCGTCACCTTCGATAAGAGCTGCTTTTGGCAATGATTTTACTAGACGTTTTGAAATGGTACTTTTGCCAACCCCAGCAGGGCCAGTTATCACATATAGTGTACTCATATTAGTTTTACTCCTTAAAATGTTGTTTCAATAAATTTAGTTCTTGCTCTATCCAGTCGTTGCGGTTGTATTCGTAACCGTGGCCTAGTCTATAAATAAACTGATAAATAAACAATCTATCGGCCAAATTGTCAAACTCAAATAGTTGTGGATAGTATTTTTGATAATATCCGTAGACATTTTTGTACTGGTCAAATTCTACATTGTCTTCGTCTTGTTCACTAGCAAACTTTTTAGGGTTGTCTAGCATAGATTTTATTATCATAAGTTCGTAATCGATAGAACAATATCTCACCCTATCAAAGTCTATTATGTACAATTTATCCCCCACAAGCAAAAAGTTGTCAAAGTGTGCGTCGTTGTACACTAAGCCATTTTTGCTCTCGGCAAATATTGAAGGTAGTTTGTCATAGACCTTTTTAACAAAGCTAGTGTCAAAACCACGTTTTTGCAAAATATCTATGTTTAGGTTAAAACTATCTTGCATAGTTTTTAGCATACTGTGAGAGACTTTTCTCTCTGGTAGATAATCGTATGGCATAGTGTGGATATTTTTTAGTATATTGCACATTTGTTTGACTAAATTTTCTCGAGTTTGTTCAGTTAGAGTATGCCATATACTATACACAGTCACACCGTGCAACTGCTCCATAACCAAATATGGATAGCCATTATACTCGCCACTTGCGACAAGTTTTGCGACAAAGTCAAAGTTGGCTAGTTTATAAAAGTTTGTTTCGTTGGCAAGTTTTTGAAAGCGGCTAGGGTCTGGGGCTATTTTTATGACATATTTGTCATCTACAAAATATACCGCATTAGAAAAACCTGCACTAGACTTGGTTAGTGTTTTATATTCTATTTTTATACTGTTTAATATTTGTTTTGCTAATTGTTCCATACCTAAATAATACCAAATAATAACAAAAACCACAACGAATGTTGTGTTCTTTTTTTAAGTTAGGTCTAGTTTGTATTCTACTAAGTTAAAATCTTTGTCATAGACAAAATTGCCATAAAAGGTCTTGTCTTGCAAAAGTAGTGGTAGCCAGTGAGTATCATCTTTAAACATTTTGTCATAAGGTATGTTGTCTAAGCTAAACCACTCTGGCGACATCTCGTCAGTTGTGGTTGGTTCACCGTCAAATTGGGTCGCTTTAAAGACGTGCATTTTGACAAGGTTTCTCTCTCCTTTGACATATTCGTCAAAGTCAACAATACCCATCATCTTGTACTCTGTAGGCACAACGCCTATCTCTTCAAAAGTTTCTCTTAGCATAGCTTGTTCGACTGTTTCGTCTTGTTCTACTTTGCCGCCGACACCGTTATATTTGCCCATACCAAAACCACGCAATTTTTTTGCGAGTAAAATTTGATTATCTTTTACAATGATTAACAAAGTTGTCTTTAGTTGTAACATAAATACTCCTATGTGTTATTTTTTGGTTTTTAGATATTTGATAAAATTGATATGCGAAGACACCATATCTTCTAAACTATAATCTAGTTTTATATCAAAATCTTGTTTTAGTTTGGTATTGTCACATACCAATCGCTCTATATCGCCACTACGTTTTGGGCCAAAAGAATAGTTTAGTTTTTTATCAAGGCAAGTTTCTACTGCTTTTAACATTTGTAAAACAGTAAAACCATCTTTGCCACAACCTACGTTATATATGTTGAGCCCCTTAGCATTGTTGGTGGTAAATGTTTTTGCAACGATATTTGTTAGGTCTTTTATATGGATATAATCTCTAATAGGCGTGCCGTCTCTAGTACTGTGATTGTTGCCATTAAAAACTAAACTGTTGTCTACAAGAGCATTTTCGATAATATATGGCAAAAGTGAGTTGTTGGGTCTTTTTGCGTTGTCGCCAAGCATCAATTTATCATCAGCACCGATAGGATTGCTAAAGCGATAAATAATAACACTTGCGTCTTGGTTGTTGTTTGTCCAAGAAATAATTTCTTGTTCTCCAAGGACTTTTGTCTCGGCATAAGGTGATATTGGATTATACTTAGCACTCTCTGGTATAGGTAAAACAGTTGGGTTACCATACACTGCCATAGTAGAAGCAAACATTATGTTTTTTATCTTGCAATCGTGTGCCACGCATAGAGCCGTTTGTAAAGATTGCATATTGTTATCGTGATATTGTTTCGGTTTTAAAAAACTTTCGTCTATATACTTTTTTGCGGCAAGGTGCATTATTGCATCAATGTTGTTTTCTTGTACAACTTGTTTTAAAAAGTCATAGTCTCTAACGTCGTGCTTGATGACTTTGATTTTGTTTTTATAAAGTTTTGACAGTTTGTCAATGTTTGATTTGTAAGAATTTTTAAAATCATCAACTATAACAATATTTTTGTCACAATCAATAAGGCTAACTGTAAGGTTGGTACCAATAAACCCAGCGCCACCGGTTATCAAAATATTTTTCATAACTACTCCTAGATTTAGTATAGCATAGATATCTATGATAGTGTAATATTTTTTTATAAATAAAAGTTTGCCTTTTTGTTGTTTTTGTGCGACAATGATGCAAACATAACAAAAGGGATAAAAAATGATAAAACAAATACAAAAATAAAAAACAGCACGACCGTTCGGTCGTGTTTATTTTTTGTACTTATACTCGCCTAAAATAGGGGCTTATAGCAAAATATTGTGTGATTATTTTTGCCAAATATTTACACAATTTTTATAAAAAATTAGTCTTGTAAAATATAAATATATTTTTTATAAAATTTGGTTGTGCTGTTTTTAGATATACAATTAGTGTTATTTTATAAACTCGCTAAAGACACCTATTTTGTCTTTTGACGACTCTAAAAAATGTTCAAAGAGTTTTGGGTCGTTGATAATTTTTGAATATTCTTTTGCTTGCAAAACTGCATCAAGTTTGTCTACTGCTCTACAAAATCTAGCTTCTGGAGTTTCGTTCTTTTCAAACTCCTCCCACAAAAGTTTTAGTTCTGTAAAACCATACTCTTTGCAGAGTTTGTCAAATTCGACTTTTTCTTGGCGGTGTTTTTCTTTGACGCTTATGCTGTCATAAGGTGTGATGTCACCTGCTTCTAATTCTCCAAACTCGTGACACAACAACATTTTCAAAACCTTTTCTTGATTAAGTGTAAGGTTCTTTGTGTTGATAATATGTATAGCAAGCATGCAACAACTAAAACAATGTTCAGCGTCACTTTCTAGCCTGATTGGTTGTTTGATATGAATTTGCCAACCTGTTCTTATTAGTGTTTTAAGTTTATATAATTCGTTATAAAAATTATTCATCAAACTTTCTCCATAACAGATGGTTGCTGTTCTTCAAACGGTACACCAAACTTTTTTAAGATATCTTCAAGATATTCGTCCGCACCAAATTCATAATGGACAACTGCTCTTTTGTCTTGACGGTTGCTGATATAAAAATCATCAAACGCATCATCATTTTCTTTTATAAAATTGGCTGGGTTGTTGCGTAGTTCAAAGCGCTTTTTCATAGCTTCTCTTGTGTCGCCCTTTGGGTAAACAAAACAATACTTGATGCCACGGCTATCAAAATAGTCAAAGCTCTCTGGGTGTGGAGCTGCTATCAATATTTTGCCTTGGGCAACATATTCGTCTAGTTTGTCTGCAAAGATACCTTTATAATCTTTTATTCTTGTCCAGGTACGTTCGCCTTTTGTTCTCTCCAACTCTTCTCTAGTGACATCTTCTGGCACGATATATTTTGATCTAAGACGCACTTCGTCTACATCTACAAATCTATCGTCTTTGTCAGCAAGATAAGACTTGCCACAACCTGGTGTTGCTATAACCGCATCAAATTCTATACCTTTATACTCCATAATTGTTCTCCTAAGACAAGTTTAGCACACAAAAGTCATTTTTGAAAACTTAATTTGTACAAAATCTATGCAATTTAGTTTGTAACTATCAAAAAAATATCTATAATAACAATATGGACACACAATTATTTAATGAACTAAACTCTAAAGATATTATCATATTTGACTTTGATGGTACACTTATAAACTCAGAGCCCTGCCACAAAGAAGCTCACAATGTAGTTTTGAGAGAATATCTCCACAACCCTAGTTTTTCTCTTACAGAGCAAGATTTTGCACGTTATATGGGCAAAAAAGACCCAGAAATCTTTGAAATGTACAAAGATGACTTTCATATAGAATACGATAGCCAAGTAGCCATTGCAAAAAAGTTAACCGCATCAAAGTCAATGCTTGTTGACAGCAATACACAGATATTTGATTATTTTTTTGACCTAGCACAGAATAAGGGTGACAAAAAGTTTTATATCGTTTCTAACCAGATGCAAGAATTTTTGATGGATATATTAGACCAAAAAGGCATAACAAAATATTTTGACAAGATATATTGCCTTGGCAGTATGAATTTGACAAAACAAGAGTTTTATTCAAATCCAAACAAATATATCCCAATAGAAAACAAAACTGTTGCTATGTTAGAAGATAGCAACGAAAGTTTGCTTTGGGGCAAACAAAATGGCTTTTTGACGGTTGGTGTAGAAACTAACTTTAATAGGGACAAACTAACCAATGCAGACTATATTATAAAGTATTAAAGGATAATTATATGAAAAAGTACGAAGTTATCAATAGCCCAGACATATCAAAAGAACTACAAAAAGCAAGGCAGTTTACTTATAAATACAACAAAATTAACCCACAAAAAACACAAAAGCGCTATAATATGTTACAAAAAAACCTTGCACATATCGGTCAAAACAGCTACATTTTGTCACCGTTTAACTGCGATATTGGCACAAATATCACACTTGGTAACAATGTGTTTATCAATTACAATGCAGTGTTTTTAGATTGTGTTAAGATAACTATAGGCGACCACGTACGTATCGCCCCTAACTGCAGCATATATACAGTAGGTCACCCACTTGATTATAAAATTCGCCGTACTAATAGTTATACCTTTGGCGAAGTTGTCATAGGTGACGACACTTGGATAGGCGGCAACGTAACAATTTTGCCAGGGGTAAAAATCGGCAAACGTTGTGTAATAGGTGCAGGTGCAGTTGTAACAAAAGATATACCAGACGACTCTTTGGC